>JAJLJT010000212.1:0-5334 GCA_033844555.1 Alphaproteobacteria bacterium
TTCTCGAACTTCGAGATGTCGGCGCCCGCCACGAAGGCCTTGTCGCCCGCGCCGGTGAGCACGATCACCCGGGTCTCGCCATCCTCGGCCAGCGTGCGGATCGCCGCCTCGCCCGCCACCCACATGTCGTAGGACATGGCGTTGTGCCGCTCGGGATTGTTGAAGACGATGCGTCCGATGGCGCCCTCGCGCGTGCAGATGATCCGGTCGGTGTGCATGGCTCCGCTTTCCCCCTTGTGCCCGCCGCGCTTTTCCTGCTGTCGGCGCTGGGCCCGAGTGTGCGGCGAGCGTCCGGCCGCCTGCAAGTGCGGGGCGCGCAAACCTCCCCCGCAGACACGCGCGCGGGCGCAAACGCGCCGTGCAGGTATTCGCGAGGAAGCTCTGGCGCAAAACGCCGGGGCCGCGCAGACTCGGGCCCCGCGCCGGCACGCCCGGTGCGCCCGGCACGACCGAAGAAAGGACACGACCCATGTGGCAAGGCATCCTCCCCGCCGTCTCGACCAAGTTCACCGCGGACGGCGCCCTCGACCGCGCGGAGATGGAGCGGTGCTACGGCCTGCTGATGGACGCGGGCTGCCACGGCCTGATCGCGTGCGGGACGCTCGGCGAAGGCAACATGCTGAGCCATGAGGAGCGCATCAAGGTGCTGCGCCTCTGCAAGGCGGCGGCCGGAAACAAGCCGGCGCTGCTGACCGTGTCGGAGCCGGGCACGCGGGAAGCCTGCGAACTGGCCGCGAAGGCCGCGAAGGCCGGGGCCGACGGGCTGATGGTCGTGCCCTCGCCGATCTACCACACGGACCGGGCGGAAACGATTGCGAACCTCAACGCCATCGCGAACGCGGGCGGCCTCCCGGTGATGATCTACTCGAACCGTGTGGGCTACCGCGTGGACGTGACCCCGGACATGATGGAGGAGTTGGCGGAAAACCCGCTGATGGCGGCGATCAAGGAAAGCTCCGACGACATCCGCCGCACGACCGAGATCGTCAACCGGCTGGGCGACCGCTATGCGGTGCTGACGGGCGTCGACAACCTGGCGCTGGAGGCGATGCTGATGGGCGCGGTGGGCTGGGTCGCAGGCCTCGTGCTCGCCTTCCCGCGCGAGACCGTGAAGATCTGGGATCTGGTGCAGGCGGGCCGCATCGCCGAGGCGCGGTCGATCTACCGCTGGTTCCGGCCCCTGCTCGACCTCGACGTGTCGACCTTCCTCGTGCAGAACATCAAGCTCGCCGAAGCCATCGAGATCGGCTCGACCGAGCATGTGCGCGCGCCGCGCCAGCCGCTGACCGGGGAACGCCGGGCCGCCGTCGAGGCGACGGTGCGCACGGCGATCGCGGCGCGGCCCGACCTGTCGCTGTTCTGAGGCGGAGAGGCCGGGGCCGATGGCGCAGCACACCTTCCTCTGCATCGACGGGCACACCTGCGGCAATCCGGTGCGCCTTGTCGCGGGCGGCGGGCCGCAGCTTCAGGGCGCGACCATGCTGGAGCGGAGGGCGCACTTCCTCGCCGAGCACGACTGGATCCGCACAGGGCTGATGTTCGAACCGCGCGGCCACGACATGATGTCGGGGGCGATCCTCTACCCGCCGACGCGCGAGGACTGCGACGTGGCGGTGCTCTTCATCGAGACGTCGGGCTGCCTGCCCATGTGCGGCCACGGCACCATCGGCACGGTCACCATCGCGCTGGAAAACGGCCTCGTCACTCCCCGGACCCCCGGCAAGCTGGCGCTCGACACGCCCGCGGGCCGCGTCGACGTCGCCTACCGGCAGGAGGGCCGGTTCGTGGAGGAGGTGCGCCTGACCAACGTTCCGGGTTTCCTGCATTCGGAAGGGCTGACGGCGGAGGTCGACGGGCTGGGCGAGGTCGCGGTCGACGTGGCCTACGGCGGTAATTTCTATGCCATCGTCGAGCCGCAGAAGGCCTTCCGCGACATCGCCGACCATTCGGCGGGCGAGCTGATCGGCTGGAGCCCGAAACTGCGCGCCGCGCTCAACGCGAAATACGAGTTCGTGCATCCCGAGCACCCGGAGATCCGGGGCCTCAGCCACATCCTGTGGACCGGCGCGGCGCGCAACCCCCAGGCACACGCCCGCAACGCGGTCTTCTACGGCGAGAAGGCCATCGACCGGTCGCCCTGCGGCACGGGCACGTCGGCGCGCATGGCGCAGCTCGCCGCGAAGGGCAAGCTCAAGCCCGGCGACGACTTCGTGCACGAGAGCATCATCGGCTCGCTGTTCAAGGGCCGGGTGGAAGCCGCAACCGAGGTCGGGGGCCGACCGGCCATCGTGCCCTCCATCGCGGGATGGGCGCGCGTCACCGGCTTGAATACGATCTTCATCGACGACCGCGACCCGTTCGCGCACGGCTTCGTGGTCGCCTGACACGATAGGCCGCAGGACGACAAGGGAAGGGCCGCCAATGGGAAAGATCAGGACCGACGACGGGATCGAGCTTTATTTCGAGGAGACGGGCGAGGGCACGCCCATCGTCTTCGTTCACGAATTCGCCGGCGACTGGCGTAGCTGGGAGCCGCAGGTGCGCGCGCTCGCCCGGCGCTATCGCTGCATCACCTATTCGGCCCGCGGCTATCACCCCTCCGACATTCCCGAGGATGCAAGCGCCTACTCCCAGGCCCGCGCGCGCGACGACATCCGCGCCGTGATGGACGGTCTCGGCATCGACAAGGCGCACATCGTCGGCCTCTCCATGGGCGGTTTCGCGACGCTCCATTTCGGCATCGCGTATCCCGAGCGCACGCTTTCGCTCCTGATCGCGGGATGCGGCTATGGCGCGGAGCCGGACAAGCGCGAGCAGTTCGCGAAGGAAGCCGACGCCGCCGCGGCGCAGTTCGAGGAGCTGGGCATGGAGAAGGCCGCCGAGATCTACGCGCAAGGGCCGATGCGCATCCAGCATCGGAACAAGGACCCGCGCGGCTGGGCGGAGTTCCGCGACAACCTCGCCGAACACTCCGAAAAGGGTTCGGCCAACACCATGCGCGGCGTGCAGAGACGGCGTCCGTCGCTCTACGAGCTGGTCGAGCAGATGAAGGGTATCGCCGCACCGGCCCTGATCGTCACCGGCGACGAGGACTGGCCATGTCTCGAACCCGGCCTGCTTATGAAGCGGACGATTCCGAACTCGGCACTCGCGGTGCTGCCGAACACCGGCCACACGATCAATCTTGAGGAGCCTGAGAGGTTCAACGCGCTGCTGCTCGACTTCGTGCAGACAGTCGATTGCGGCCAGTGGAAGCCGCGCGATCCGCGTGCCCGCGACGGTGCGATCCTGACGGCCCGCTAGGCGGGAAACGACAGTACGACGGAGCCGGTCGTCCGGCCGGCCTCCAGTTCGGCATGGGCGCGGGCGACCTCGTCGAGCGCGAAGACATGGTCGGCCTTCACGCGGATATCGCCCCCGGCGATCCGCGCGAAAAGGCCGGTTGCCATCCTCTGCCGCTCCGCAGGATCGGCGATATAATCCCCCAGCATGGGCCGCGTGAGCGTCAGCGACCCGCGCGTTCCCAGGTCCTGTACCGCAAACGGCGCGATGGGGCCGGAGGCCTGCCCGTAGCAGACGAGGTGACCGCGGCGGGCGAGGCAATCCAGCGAGTGCGCGAAGGTGTCCCGGCCTATCGCGTCATAGACGACGCCGACCATGCGCCCTCCGGTGATCGCGGCCACCTGTCGCGGCAGGTCCGCGTCCCGGCCGACGATGACATGGGCGCACCCGTGCGCGCGGGCGAGGCGCCCCTTGGCGTCCGTGGAGACGGTGCCGACCACCTCGACCCCCAACGCTGCCGCCCATTGCGCAAGGATCAGGCCGACGCCGCCCGCCGCGGCATGGACGAGGATCGTATCGCCTGACTGCACGGGATGCACGGCGTGCAGCAGCATGTGGGCGGTCAGTCCGCGCAGCGTGACCGCTGCGGCCATGACATCGTCGATGGAGTCCGGCAGGCGGACGAGATGGCGCGCCTCGATCACCCGGGCCTCGGCATAGGCGCCGGAGACCGAAGCATAGGCCACCCGGTCGCCGGCCGACCAGCCCTGGACCCCGGGGCCCACGGACTCGATCACGCCGACACCCTCCCGCCCCGGAATACAGGGCAGTTGCGCCGGATAGAGGCCGGAACGCGTGTAGATATCGGTGAAGTTCACGCCGCACGCCGTCTGGCGCAGGCGCACTTCACCGGGACCGGGCGGCGGGACCTCGACCGCCTCCAGTGTCAGAACCTCCGGACCGCCGGTCCGGTGGATGCGAACGGCGCGCGGCATACCGCCCCCCTTCTCGAGCCGTGTTCCCCCGCCAGGACGCCGCCGCTGCCGCCGCGCTTGCGCAGTGCAGGGGCGCAAGGACCGCTCAGGCGCCCGCCTTGAGCATCTCCCGCAGTTCCGATTTCAGGATCTTGCCATAGGCGCTCTTCGGTAGCGCATCGATGAAGAAATAGGCCTTCGGGCGCTTGAACCGCGCGATATTGTCGAGGCACACCTTGTCGAGTTCCGCCTCGGTCGGCTTGCGGTCCGGCTGCGCGACGACGAAGGCGACCACCTCCTCGCCCCAGTCGGGATGATGCCGCCCGATCACGGAACATTCGAGCACGCCGGGGTGGATCAGCAGCGCCTCCTCCACCTCGCGCGGGTAGATGTTGGTGCCGCCGGAGATGATGAGATCCTTGGACCGGTCCTTGAGGGTGAGGAAGCCTTCCTCATCCATGCTGCCGAGGTCGCCGGTGTGCAGCCATCCCCCGCGCAGCGTCTTCGCCGAGGCTTCCGGGTTGTTCCAGTAGCCCGACATGCACAGGTCGCTGCGCGCGATCACCTCGCCGATCTCGCCGGGGGGCAGGTCGTTGTCGTCCTCGTCGACGATCCGCACCTCGACGCCCGTGCGCGGCACGCCGACCGTGGTCAGGCGCTCCTCGAAGCGCGGGTGCGCGGTGTCGGCGTGCATGGCCTTCGACAGGAAGGTGATGGTGTTGGGCATCTCGCCCTGACCGTAGCCCTGCCACAGGCACGGCCCGAACTTCGCCAGCGCACGCTTGAGATCCTCCAGGTACATCGGCGCGCCGCCGTAGAAGATCGTCCGGAACTGGCCGGGCTTCACGCCCTCCGCCCCCGGGTGCGCCGTCATGCGCGTGACCATCGTCGGCGCGCAGAAGATCGTGGCGTTCGGATACATGGCGATGAGGTCGAACACCTCCGCCGGGTCGAAGCCCTGGCTCGCCGGGATGACGTGCCCCGATCCCTTGGCGATGTGTGGGAGCGAATAGAGCCCGCTCGCGTGCGACAGCGGCGCACAATGGATCATGTGGTCGTCGAGGCCGACGTGGTCGAC
>JAJLJT010000213.1:0-3143 GCA_033844555.1 Alphaproteobacteria bacterium
CACGATGTCGCGATCACGGCCGAGGCGCCCAACTACCGCGTCGAGGGCTGACCGCGCGCATGCGTCCGGGCGCCCATCTCTCCGCCGCCATCGAGGTGCTGGCGGACATCGCCGGCCACCGCCGCCCCGCGGCGGACGCCCTGCGCGACTGGGGGCGGACGCACCGCTTTGCGGGCTCCGGCGACCGGGCGGCCATCGGCACGCTCGTGCACGACGTGCTGCGCCGGCGCGCCTCCATCGCCGCGCACATGGGAAGCGACGACCCGCGCGCGCTCGTTCTCGGCGCGCTGCACATGGTCTGGGGTCTTTCCCCGGACGAAGTGGCGCGGCTCGCGGAGGACGGCCCGCACGCACCCGGTGCCCTCGGCGCGGATGAGATCGCGCGGCTATCCGCGCCCCCGGGCCCCGTGCCCGAGCCCGCTGCCGCGGACGTGCCCGACTGGTGCTGGCCGCATTTCGCCCGCGTCTTCGGTTCCCGTGGGGTCGAGGTGGGCGCCGCGCTCGCCGCCCGTGCGCCGGTCGACCTGCGCGTCAACACGCTGAAGGCGACGCGGGAGAAGCTGCTGAAGGCGCTCTCCCGCTTCGGCGCGGTCGAAACCCCGCTGTCGCCGCTTGGCGTGCGCATTGCGCACCCGGCCCGCGGCGGCCGCCCGCCCGCGGTGGAGGCCGAGGCCGCGCACGGCAAGGGCTGGTTCGAGGTGCAGGACGAGGGCTCGCAGTTGGCCGCCGCCCTGACCGACGCGCGGCCCGGTATGCAGGTTCTCGACCTCTGCGCGGGCGCAGGCGGCAAGACGCTCGCGCTCGCCGCCGCGATGGAGAACACGGGCCAGCTTTTCGCCTATGACGCCGACGCCCGCCGCCTGCGCCCGATCTGGGAGCGGCTGAAGCGCGCGGGCGTGCGCAATGTCCAGGTGCTCGACGCCCACGACGCAGAGGCGCTGTCGGCGCTCGAGGGCCGCATGGACCGTGTTCTGGTGGACGCGCCCTGCACGGGCTCGGGCGTCTGGCGGCGCAAGCCCGATGCCAAGTGGCGGCTCTCACCCGATGCGCTCACCCGCCGCATGGCGGAGCAGGATTCGGTGCTCGATAGCGCCGCCCCGCTCGTGAAGCCCGGCGGCCGCCTCGTCTATGTCACCTGCTCGCTCTTCGCGGAGGAGGGGGAGGACCGTGTCGCCGCCTTCCGCGCCCGTCATTCGGCCTTCGCGCCTGTGTCCGCCGCGGGCGTCTGGGCGGCCGCGTTCGGCACGCCGGCGCCCGAGGGCATCGCGGAGATCGCGCGCCTCGACCCCGCCGCGCACGGCACCGACGGTTTCTTCATTGCCATTCTCGAACGGACAGCCTAGAGCCACCCCATGACCGACACCGTTCTCATCCTCGATTTCGGCAGCCAGGTGACGCAGCTCATCGCCCGGCGCGTCCGCGAAGCCGGCGTCTACAGCGAGATCGTGCCCTTCGACAAGGGCGCCGAGGCCCTGAAACGCCTGAAGCCCAAGGCCGTCATCCTCTCGGGCGGACCCGCCTCCGTGACCGTGGACACGACGCCCCGCGCCCCGCGCGAGGTGTTCGAGGCGGGCATCCCCGTCCTCGGCATCTGCTATGGCGAGCAGACGATGGTTGCCCAGCTCGGCGGCGTCGTGGAGGGCGGCCATCATCGGGAGTTCGGCCGCGCCGACATCGAGGTGGTGGACCATTGCCCGCTGTTCGACGGCGTGCTCCTGCCCGGCGACAGCGAGCCGGTGTGGATGAGCCACGGCGACCGCGTCGTCTCCCTGCCCGAGGGGTTCAAGGCCGTCGCCACCTCGCGCGGGGCGCCCTTCGCGGCCATCGCGGACGAGGGCCGCCACTTCTACGGCGTCCAGTTCCACCCGGAGGTGACGCACACCCCGCGCGGCAAGGACATCCTCTGGAACTTCGTGCACCGCATCGCGGGCTGCTCCGGCGACTGGACCATGTCCGCCTTCCGCGAGGCGGCGATTGCCCGCGTGCAGGAGCAGGTGGGCGAGGGGCGTGTGATCTGCGGCCTTTCGGGCGGCGTCGATTCCTCCGTCGTCGCGGTCCTGCTGCACGAGGCGATCGGCGACCAGCTGACCTGCGTCTTCGTCGACACCGGCCTCATGCGTGCGGGCGAGGCCGACGAGGTCGTGAGCCTGTTCCGCGACCATTACAACATCCCGCTCGTCCATGTGGAGGCGGGCCCGCTGTTCCTCGGCAAGCTCGACGGCGTTTCCGACCCGGAGACCAAGCGCAAGATCATCGGCGCGACCTTCATCGACGTGTTCGAGGCGGAGGCGAAAAAGATCGGCGGCGCGGACTTCCTCGCGCAGGGCACCCTCTACCCGGACGTGATCGAAAGCGTGTCGTTCTCCGGCGGCCCGTCCGTCACGATCAAGTCGCACCACAATGTGGGCGGCCTGCCGGAGCGGATGAACATGAAGCTCGTGGAGCCGCTGCGGGAGCTTTTCAAGGACGAGGTGCGCGCGCTCGGCCGGGCGCTGGGCCTGCCCGACGCCTTCGTCGGCCGCCATCCCTTCCCGGGGCCGGGCCTTGCGATCCGCGTGCCGGGCGAAATCACGCCGGAAAAGGTGGACATCCTGCGCAAGGCCGACCGCATCTATCTGGAGGAGATCCGCGCCGCGGGCCTCTATGACGAGATCTGGCAGGCTTTCGCCGTGCTGCTGCCCGTGCGGACCGTGGGCGTCATGGGGGACGAGCGGACCTACGATTATGTCTGCGCCCTGCGCGCCGTGACCTCCACCGACGGCATGACGGCGGACTATTTCCCCTTCAGCCACGATTTCCTGGGCCGCGCCGCGACCCGGATCATCAACGAGGTGAAGGGAATCAACCGCGTCGTCTACGACGTGACCTCCAAGCCTCCCGGCACGATCGAGTGGGAATAGGGGAGTTGGAGTAGGGTCCTAATCCCAATCAAGGCCGGGCGCCGGGCCGATGGCTCAGGCGCCCTTTCCATATTCCGGCCCGCCGGACCATTCTGGAAACTCCAACGACCGGCGTGCGATGCTCGCGCGAGTGCGGCACGCGCGGAACGGTTCCGCGCACTGTCCGCGTTGCGTTGCGGGAGTGTTGCGATGCCCATGTCTTTCCAGGTTCTGCCGCGGATCGCGGTTGCGGCGGTTTTTGCC
>JAJLJT010000214.1:0-2840 GCA_033844555.1 Alphaproteobacteria bacterium
AAGCAGCCGGTCCTGCTGGTCGAGGTTCCGGCCGATCTGCTGGCCGAGATAGGCGCCCGCGATGGTGCCGAGCGCGGTCGCCGCGATCCGGCCCGAGCCGCCGCCGATCGCCTGGCCGGCCAGCGCGCCGCCGGCAGCGCCCAGCAGAACGCCCGCCGTTTCCTTCGGACCCGCGTTGGTCTCGCATCCCGCCACCGCCAGTCCGAGGGCGGCGGCGACGATCACAGAGGTCATCTTCATCGGTCTCAATCCTTTCTTGCACGCGGCCCACGTCCCGCACGCGGCGATCGGGCCCACCCCATTCCCACGTCTCACGTGCCCCCGGGGCGCGCGAATCGCGCGATCGCCCGGACACTGGCAATGATACAACGCTCGCGGCTACAGGTTCCGTCGCTTGACGGCGGAATTATGACGGCGCCGCCCGTGAGGCATCCGGGCTGGCAAGCGGAGCCGCCCGCAGTATATGCAGGAGAAGGCGCGAACTGAAGGAGGGCCCGCCCATGAAGATCCCCAAGGCCGACCCGCGCCAGCACGACCCCGCGCAGAGCGAGTCGCCGCCGATCGACGGCGACGACCCCTTCCGCCTGTTCGAGCAATGGTTCGAGGAGGCGCGCGCCGCCGAGCCCGCCGACCCCAACGCCATGTCGCTGGCTACCGTCGGTCCGGACGGCATGCCGAACGTGCGCATGGTGCTGCTGAAGGACGCGGGCCCCGCGGGCTTCGTCTTCTACACCAACCTGGAGAGCGAGAAGGGCGCGGAACTGGCCGCCACGCCGAAAGCCGCGCTCTGCTTCCACTGGAAGAGCCTGCTGCGCCAGGTCCGCGTCCAGGGGCCCGTCGCGCCGGTGAGCGCGGAGGAGGCCGACGCTTATTACGCCAGCCGCGACCGCGGCAGCCGCATCGGCGCCTGGGCGTCGAAGCAGTCGCGCCCGCTCGAAAGCCGTTTCGCGCTGGAGGCCGAGGTGGCGAAGACCGCCGCGCGCTATGCCGTGGGCGAGATCCCGCGCCCGCCCTTCTGGTCCGGCTTCCGCGTCGTGCCGACCCGGATCGAGTTCTGGAAGAACGGCGCGTTCCGCCTGCACGACCGGCTGGTGTTCCGCCGGCCGGATCCGCAATCGCCCTGGACCACCGTGCGGCTCTACCCCTGAGGGACGCGCCCTTGCGAATGCGAGTGCCTTGCAAAAGGCACTGATTTCCTTGCTTTTTCCTCCACGTCCCGCCACATCTGACGCACCATGAGCAGCATGACGGACAGGAACACGGGCGACGCGCGCACCGCGCCACGCGACCGCGGGCGGCGCGAGCGGCTGATGCGGCTCGCCACCTATGCCTCGGTGGCGAGCGCGTGCTTCCTCATTCTCATCAAGCTGGGGGCGTGGATCGCGACCGGCTCGCTCGCCATGCTGTCCTCGCTGATCGACAGCGTGCTGGACGCGGCGGCCTCCATCGTGAACCTCGTCGCCGTGCGTCATGCGCTGGAGCCCGCCGACCGGGAACACCGCTTCGGCCACGGCAAGGCGGAGCCGCTGGCGGGCCTCGGCCAGGCCGCGCTGATCTTCGGCTCGGCGCTCTTCCTGCTGTTCGAGGGGGGCGCGCGCCTGTTCGACCCGCAGCCGGTGCTGCAATCGACGCTCGGCATCGCGGTGATCGTCGTGTCGATTGCGGTGACGCTCGGCCTCGTGCTGTTCCAGCGCCACGTGATCCGCGCGACCGGGTCCATCGCGATCACGGCGGATTCGCTCCATTACAAGGGCGACCTGCTGATGAACGCGGGCGTGATCGCCGCGCTGCTGCTGGCGGGCGTGTTCGACATGCCTGTCGCCGACCCGCTCTTCGCCATCGCGATCGCGCTCTACATCGCCTGGAACGCGTGGGAGATCGTGGGCAACGCCCTCGACCAGCTGATGGACAAGGAGTTTCCGGAGGAGGACCGCGCCCGCATCCGCCAGATCGCGACCTCCCATACCGAGGTGGAGGAGATCCACGACCTGCGCACCCGGTCGTCCGGCACCTACAGCTTCATCCAGTTCCACCTGGAACTCGACCCGCACATGACGCTGGCGCGCGCCCACCGGATCAGCGACGAGGTGGAGGAGATGCTGCAGGAGGCGTTCCCCGACGCCGACATCTTCATCCACCAGGACCCCGCGGGGGCCGAGAGCGCGCCGGACCCCGACGCCCCGCCCCGCCTGCCCGTCTGACGTGCCCGTCTGACTGGCCCGTCTGACTGGCCCGTCTGACTTGCCTGTCTGACTTGCCTGAATGGGCCGCTTGCGCGCCCATCTCCGCGGACGCGCCCGCCCGTATCCGCAACGGGTCCGCACCTCCAGCCGGTTCGCGCTCCCTCGCCCTCGCCACACACGCCCCGCGGAAAAGGAAAAGGCCCGGCACTGCCGGGCCTCCCCCATCTCGATTGCGAAACGTAGTCCCTGGATCAGGCGGCCATGCCCAGGTAGCGGGCCAGCGCGGCAAAGCCGTTGTGCACACCGTTCTGGTCCTGCCGGTTGTCCTGACCGGCATGGAAGGCCTCGACGCCGTCGAGGCGGATGTTGCCGAAGTGGCGCCAGGTGAAGGGCGCATTGCCCTCACCCTGATCGTCCAGGTTGTGCGCGCCGCCATGGTTGTTGCTGAGCGTCCCGATGACGGCAGACAGCTCATCCAGAGGCACACCGAGCTTCTGAGCCAGCTGCGCCCGTGCCGCCGGATCGTTGGCGGCCGCGTACCACTCGGCACTCGCCTCGTCGAACGCACCTTCATCGCCGCTGGCCAGGCGCGGGTCCATGGCCATGGCGATGGACGCCTCGAGTCCGGTAAGCTGACCCTGCAGCCCGACCTCACCG
>JAJLJT010000215.1:0-5804 GCA_033844555.1 Alphaproteobacteria bacterium
GCGTCCTCCAGCAGGTCCGCCACCGCCGCGCCGTCGACCGTCGCGGACATCGCGATCACCCGCACCTCCGGGCACAGCGCCGCGCGCGCGTCGAGCGTCAGCGCGAGCGCAAGGTCGCCGTCGAGCGTGCGTTCGTGGATCTCGTCGAAGATCACCGCCGCCACGCCGTCGAGCGCGGGATCGTCCTGGATCATCCGCAGGAAGACGCCTTCCGTCACCACCTCGATGCGCGTGCGCGGGCCCACCTTCGCGTCCATGCGCACACGGTAGCCGACGGTCTGGCCCACCTCCTCGCCCCGCTCGGCGGCCATCCGCCGTGCGGCGGCGCGGGCCGCCACGCGGCGCGGTTCCAGCATCAGGATACGGCCCTCCCCCGCCCATCCCGCGCCCAGCAGTGCCGGCGGCACGCGCGTCGTCTTGCCGGCGCCCGGCGGCGCGACCAGCACCGCGGCGGTGCGCGCGTCGAGCGCGGCCAGGAGTTCGGAAAGGACGTCGTCGACGGGAAGATGGCGGCTCATGGGGCGCCGAATGTGGCGAAGCGCCGCGCCGGGCGCAAGCCGTGCGCCCTTGCCAGGCGCCTCTTTTCAGGCAGCCTCGTCCTTGGGCAGCCAGCGATCCATCGTCTCGCGAAGCCGCACGAGGCTGAACGGTTTCGACAGATAGTCGTCCATGCCTGCCTCCCGGCACCTTTGGCGCTCTTCCTCGCCGTCGTGCGCGGTCATGGCGACGATCCTCACCGCCGGGCCGCCCTTCTCGGCGGCGCGGATCTCGCGGGCGGCCGTCAGCCCGTCCATTTCGGGCATCTCCATGTCCATCAGGATCACGTCATAGTGCTCGCGCAGGGCGGCCTCCAGCGCTTCGCGGCCGTTCTCCACGATGTCCGCGTCGATGCCGAGGATCGACAGGCTCTCCAACGCCACGACCTGGTTGACGGGATTGTCTTCCGCGACGAGCACGCGCATCGTCCGGCCGCGGTCGATGGATCCGGCCCGGCCGTCCGACGGGTCCGCCTCCCCGGATGCCTCGGCGGGGGTGCCCGCGGGCCGCAGGTGGACCGTGAACCAGAAGCGCGACCCCTCGCCCGGACGGCTTTCCACGCCCATGTCGCCGTCCATCATCTCCACGAGCTGGCGCGAGATCGTCAGGCCGAGGCCGGTTCCGCCGAACTTCCGGGTCGTCGACTGTTCCGCCTGGGTGAAGGCCTCGAAGATGCGGCCCAGCGCATCCTCGCTCATGCCGATGCCGGTGTCGCGCACGCTGAACGCGACCCGTGCGGGGTCGCCCTCGTGCAGCGCGACCGTGACATGGACGCCGCCCGTTTCGGTGAACTTGAGCGCGTTGGAGATGAGGTTCGTCAGCACCTGGCGCAGGCGCACCGTGTCGCCGCAGACGTGTTGCGGAACCTCGTCCGTCATGTCGAGCGTCAGGTCCAGGCCCTTGCCGCGCGCCGTTTCGGAAAAGAGGTCGATCACGTCCGTCACGGATTCGTGCAGGTCGAAGTCGGCCGCCTCCAGCTCCATCCGCCCGGCCTCGATCTTGGAGAGATCGAGAATGTCGTTGATGATCTCGAGCAGACCCTTGCCCGACCGGAGAATGATCTCCACGAACCGTTTCTGGCGTGCGTTCAGCCGGGATTGGAGCAGCAGCTCCGCCATGCCCAGCACGCCGTTCATCGGGGTGCGGATCTCGTGGCTCATGGTGGCGAGGAACTGCGCCTTGACCTTCGCGGCCTCCAGCGCCGCGTCGCGCGCCTCCGTCAGCTCGGCGTTGGCCGCCTCGAGCTGCGCCTCGCGCTGCGCCAGCGCGGCGGTCCGCTCGGCCACGCGCTGTTCCAGTTCCTCGTTCGCCTTGCGCAGTTCGTCCTCGGCGGCGTCGCGGGCGGCTTCGGCTTCCATGCGCGCCGACACCTCCGTGCCGGTGCCCCGGTAGCCCTGGAAGGCGCCGGTCTCGTCGAACACGGGCTTTCCCGACACCGAGAACCACAGCCGCTGCCCGTCGGGCCGCTTGTAGCAATAGACGAAGTTCTTGAACGGCCTGCGGCGCTCCAGATCGTCGAGATGCTGCTTGAACGACGGGCAATCGGTATCCTTGAGCAGGAAGTCGACGCGCGAGCGCCCGATCAGCGAACTGGCCTGGATGCCGGTCAGCTCCGTGATCTTGTGCGTCATGTGGGTCAGCCGGTGCTCCGCGTCGGTCGCCCAGATCCAGTCGGACGCGGTGGCCAGGTAATCGGCGTGCAGGTCCTCGATCTCGCGGTTCTTGCGCGCGACGACCTCCCGGCCCGCCGAAGCGCCGACGAAATTGGCGAAGATGCCGCGCATCGCGAAGGCCAGCACGATCAGGAACATCGCCCCCATCAGGCTGGTGACCATCAGCAGCGGCGAGCCGCTCGTCATCATCCGCAGCAGGACAGGTGCGACCGCGGGCACCGTGAAGCCGAGCGCGGCGAGCGGCAGCGTGAACAGCCCGTACATGCCGCCGGCCGCGATCCCGCAGGCGACCACGCACAGGAACAGAAGCTCGATCTCGCTCCCGTAGCCGGCCAGCATGAACATCCAGACGCCCCAGAGGAGGCCGGTCACCGTCATGAAGACCTGCGCCTTCACCCGCGAACGCGCGTTGCGCAGGCGCGCGTTCATTCCCGTCGACGCGGTGCGCGGCCGCCGCTGGAACATGGTGACGAGACGGGAAAAGGACAGACCGCCAATCAGGCCCGGAAGCACGAAGACCGCCCACGACGGCGCAGCGTTTGCGAAAACGCCGATCACCGCGATCATGTTGATGATCCCGGCCAGCGTCAGATACGGCGAGTTTTCCCGGAAAGCGCGGATCTGTGCATGCTCGACGGCATCCCGCTCCGGCGAGCCCTCCGGCGCAAGATCGGCAAGCGCAGTGCCGCAAAGCCTGGTCTCGATCCATTGGGACAGCTTGCGCGCCACCTCATCCCTCGTTCACTCTGTTCTGGAGCGGACGACCCTAGGTTGCCAAGGTTAACGTTCGATTTCGCGCGCGGGGCGCAGACGCCAACCACAAGACGAACAGAGAGGAACATCGCGGATGGGACGCACGCTTTATCGCGGCTACGACCGGGAAGGACTGGACCGGGAATACAATCTGCGCGCGAAAGCCGGAGACCGGCTCCCCGGCTACTTTCAGGAGTATGCGACCCGTTCCCTCCTGCTCCGCGCCAACCGGCCCGCGCGCCTCAACCGCTCCTACGGCCCGCGCGGGGCCAATACGCTCGACATCTTTCCGCCCGGCAGCGGCGGGTCCGCGCCCGTCCACGTCTTCATCCACGGCGGCTACTGGAAATCGCTCGACGCCAAGGATTTCTCCTTCGTCGCGGGCGCGTTCGCGCCGAAGGGCGTGCTGACCGTCGTCGTCGACTACACGCTCGTGCCCCACGCGACGATCGCCGAGCAGGCGGAGGAGTGCCGCTGGGCGCTCGAGTGGGTCTGGCGCCACGCCCGCGAGATCGGCGGCGACCCCGGCCGCATCCATCTCGGCGGCCATTCGGCGGGCGCGCACCTCGTCTCCATGCTGCTGGCGACCGACTGGGCGGCGCGCGGCCTTCCGGCGGACCTGATCCGTTCGGCCATGGGCATCAGCGGCGTCTACGACCTGGAGCCGATCCGCCACGCCTTCGTCAACGACGACCTGCGGCTGACGGCGGGCGATGCGGAGGCGTTGAGCGCGCCGCGCCTCGCCCCGCGCGCCGCCTGCCCCGTCCACATCTCCGTCGGTGCGGAGGAAGGCGACGAGATGCTGCGCCAGTCCGCCGACCTTGCGAAGGCCTGGCAGGGGCTGGGTCCGGAGATCCGCAGCGAGGTTCTGGACGGTCACGACCATTTCTCCATCGTGCTCGAACTTGCGACGCCCGAGGGCAGCCTTGCCCGCACGGCCCACGCGCTGATGGGCCTCGGCGGCTGACCGGGATGGACGCGATCGCGCTTCAGATCGGCCTCATCGGCATCCTGGGCATCGGGGCGCAGTGGATCGCCTGGCGCTGGCAGATCCCCGCCATCGTCCTGCTGATGGCGGCAGGCCTGGTGGCGGGTCCGCTCACCGGCCTCGTGAACCCGGAGGCCGTGTTCGGCGACCTCCTGCGCCCGCTGATCGGCCTCGCGGTCGCGATCATCCTGTTCGAGGGCGGCCTTACGCTCAATTTCGCCGAGATCCGCGAGACATCGCGCGCCGTGCGCCGCATCGTCATCATCGGCGCGCCGCTGAGCTGGGGTCTCCTGTTCCTCGCCGCCCACCATGTCGCGGGCCTCTCGGTACCGGCCGCGGCGGTCTTTTCCGGCATCATGGTGGTGACGGGTCCGACCGTCATCATGCCGCTTCTGCGGCAGGCGCGGCTTCCGTCGCGGCCTGCGTCCTTCCTCAGGTGGGAGGCGATCCTCGTCGACCCCGTCGGCGCGCTGTTCGCCGTCTTCGCCTACGAGACCGTGCTGCTGCTCAACGCCTGGCACGGCAGCGCGGAGGCGCTGCTCGCCCGCGGCGCGCTGGCGCTGGCGGTGGCGTTCGCGCTCGGCATCGGGCTCGGCCGCCTGCTGATCTGGGCGTTCATCCGCGGCCATGTGCCGGAGTACCTGAAGGCCGCCGTCCTGCTGATCGCCGTGCTCGTGGCGTTCGAGGCGACCAACCATGTGCTGGAGGAGGCGGGCCTGCTGACCGTCACCGTCATGGGCGTGGTGATCGGCAACAGCAACATCGCCTCCTTCAACGAGATCCGCCGCTTCAAGGAGATCATGACGGTCCTGCTCGTCTCGGGCATCTTCGTGATCCTGACGGCGACCGTGACGCTCGACGACATGGCGCGGATCGGCCTCCCCGACCTTGCCTTCCTCGCGCTGCTGCTGTTCGTCGTGCGCCCGCTGGCGGTGCTGCTCAGCACGGTCGGCACGACGCTGACTTTCCGCGAACGGCTTCTGTGCGGCTGGATCGCGCCGCGCGGCGTGGTCGCCGTCGCCGTCTCCGGCCTGTTCGCCGCGACGATGACGGACCTGGGGGTCGATGACGCGGCGCGGCTCGTCCCCCTCGCCTTCCTCGTCGTCTTTGCGACCGTGATCCTGCACGGCTTCACGATCCAGCCGCTCGCCCGCCTGCTCGGCCTCTCCAAGAAGGAACCGGATGGCGTGATGATCGTCGGCGCCTCCGCCTGGTCGACCGCATTTGCCCGCCGCATCCGGGAGATGGAGATCCCCGTGATGATCGCGGACGCCAACTGGAACCGCCTGCGCGAGGCGCGCGAGGCGGGCATTCCCACCTATTTCGGCGAGATCCTTGCCGAGGCGGCCGAGCACAAGGTCGATTTCGGCCGCTACGGTGCGCTGATCGCGGCGACCGACAACGACGCCTACAACAGCCTCGTCTGCACCGACTTCGGACCCGAGATCGGGCGCGGCAACGTCTTCCAGATCGGCCGCGCGAAGCGGGGCGAGAACGGGCGGAACGCCCTGCCTGCGACCATCGGCGGCCAGCCGCTGTTCGAAGCCGGCACGGGCTTCAGCGAACTGCGCCTGCGCGTCGGCGAGGGCTGGGGGTTCTCGCGCACGAAGCTGACTTCCGAGTACGGCATCGAGGATTTCCTCGCCGCCCGCGGCGAGGATGCGGCGATCCTCCTGCTGCTGAAGGCTTCGGGCAAGGTGGTGATCGGCACGAAAGCCGCCGCAAAACAGGCAGAGCCCGGCGATACCCTCCTCGGCTTCGGCCCGAAACCGGCGGAGCAGCCGGACGGCTGACGCTTCCCCGCCCTCATGGCGCGCCGTTTGCATTGGTTAACGCGTGCCGGCGCGCGCATT
>JAJLJT010000216.1:0-8797 GCA_033844555.1 Alphaproteobacteria bacterium
GGCCTTGAGCCAGACGGAAATGCCGCGTTCGGCAATGCGCGCGCGTGTCTCCGCGCTCATGAAGGCGCCGCCGCCCGTCGCGAGGACGCCGTGCCGTTCGGCCAGCAGGCGGGCGATGACCTTGCGCTCGCCCTCGCGAAAGCCCTCCTCGCCATGGGCGGCGAAGATGTCGGCGACGGACTGGCCCGCGGCCTGTTCGATTTCGGCGTCGGCGTCGCTGAACGGCAGGTCGAGCCTTTTCGCCAGCCGGCGCCCGATCGACGACTTGCCCGCGCCCATGAGGCCCACGAGAACGATGGAGCGGTCGGGCGGCAGCGCGGCCTTCAGCCGGGCGTAGAGTGCATCCTGCGTCATGGGCGGAGCTTTACGCGAAAATACCGCGCAGCGCCAGACGACGGGCGGCCCAGCCGGGAGCGCCCGTCCGGCGCCGGGGCGCGGCCTCGTTTTCGCCACGGCCCCCGTCCTATAAACTGCCCTGCGAATCGCGAGCGATCGGAACGGCGGGGAAGGTCCCATGCGCTATCTGTTCTTTCTGCTTCTCCTGCTCATCGGGTTCGGCATCGGCGCCCTGTTCGTGATCGATGTGCCAGCCCCGTCGCAGCAGGTGGAGAAGTCTATCCCCGCCGAGCGGTGGCAGAAATGAGCCGCACGGGCACCACGGCGCTGATGCGCGCCGGATCGCTGGCGGTCATGCTTGGCGCGGCGCTTGCGGCCCCTGCGGGCGCGCAGACCGTGCCCCCGGCACAGCGCGCCCAACCCGCACAGCCCGTGGAAACGCCCCGGACAGAGCCGGCGCCGCGCAGCGGGCCGCTGGTGATCCTGCCGCCCGCGGCGCGCGAGGGGGCCCCGCTGACCGGCACGGCGCCGGTCTTCGACCGCCCGATCGAGGGTGTGGCGGTGGAAAGGCTGGGCGCGGTCAGCGGCGCGGGCGCGGACCTGACGGCGCGGGCGGGCGACGGCCTCGGCCCGGACCTCTGGCTCGGACAGCGCGGAAATGTCGTCTCGGGCCTGATGGAGCGGGTCGAGCCGCACCCCACGGCGCGCAGCATGAATGCCCTGGTGGCGCGGCTTCTGCTGACCGGCGCGGAACCGCCGGACGGCCGTGCGGCCCGGTTCGGGGAGCGCCGGGTCGCGGCCTTGCAGCGCTTCGGGCGCGCAGGCGACGCTGCCCGGCTGGCGCGCGCGCTGGCCGGGGAGGAGCCGAAGCTGCGGCAGATGGCGGCGGATGCGATCCTGCTGGACGGCAATCCGGAAGGCGCCTGCGACATCGCGGAGGAGGTCGGCCAGAGTCCCGTCGCGGCCGATCCCTACTGGACGAAGGTGCGCGGCTATTGCGCGGCGCTGGCCGGCAACGAGGCCGAGGCGCTGTTCGAGACGGAACTGCTGCGTGAGGGCGGTATCCAGGATCCGGCCTACTATGTGCTGATGGACCGGCTGCTGTTCGCTTTCGAAAGCGAGGTGCCTGCCTATACCGAGATGACGCCGCTGCACCTTGCGATGCTGCGTTCGGCGGACGGGGCACTGCCGCTCAGGCGCGGGCAGGGGGTGCCGGCGGCCTATGTGTCCGCGCTGCTTGCCGCGCCCGGCGGACCCGTGGATGCCGCGGTGCTTGCGGTCGAGGCGTGGCAGCTTGCGCTGCTCGACGCCGGGGAGGTGGCCGCGCGGCTCGACGATGTGCCGGCGGACCGGCGTGGCCCGCTCGCCCAGGCGCACGCGGCAGCGGAGCGTGCGCGCACGCCGGAAGAGCGGATCGCCGCCGTCGTCCGCCTGATGGGCGACGGCGCGGCGCGGGAACGGATCGCGCTCAACGCCGCGCTGGCGGCGCCTGCCGCCGAGGATCTGCCCGTCATGTCGGGCGATCCGGGCTTGCGCGGCCTGATGGTCGAGGCGTCCGTGGCGGTTGGCGACACGGCGCGCGCCTATGCCTGGTTCGAGGCGCCGGCTCCGGCCGAGCCCGCCCGCGAGGCGGAGCTGGAGGCGCTGCTGCTGGTCGCCGATCCGGAAACCCCGCTCGCCCGTACGCCGGCGCTCGCCACGATGCTGGGGGCAAGCCCGCCCGGCCTTCGCCGGATCGCGCTGCTCGACGCCTTCGACCTGTCGCGCCCGCTGGCGGCCAACGGCAGCGCCGACGTGATGGAACTGATGGACGCCGCGCGCGCGGGCAGCCGCGGGGAAACCGTGCTGCGGGCGATGCAGGTGCTGGGCGGGCGTCCGCTTGCCGACACCGATGCCGACCGCATCGCCGCCGTGGTGCGCGCGCTCGACATGGGCGGGTTCAAGGCGGAGGCGCGGTCGCTCGCGGTCGAGGCGATGCTGGCCGTTCCCGCCTTCGCGGGGCGCTGAGCGCTATGGCACGGCCCGCGCGCACGCACGCGGCGAGCGGTCGGGTCGAGGCCTTTCTGGAAATGCTGAGCGCCGAACGCGGCGCGAGTGCCAACACGCTCGCCGCCTATGGCCGCGACCTTGCCGATCTCGCGGCCTTCGTCGCGGTGCGGGGCCGCGCGGGGCCGGAGGCAGCGGAGCGTGCCGACCTCGAGGCCTATATGGCGGCGATGGGGGCGGAGGGGCTTGCGCCCGCGACGCGGCGGCGGCGGCTCGCGGCGGTGCGGCAGTTCTTCGCCTTCCTCTACGAGGAGGGGGCGCGGGGGGACAACCCGGCCGCGACGCTGGAGGGGCCGGCGCGCGCCCGCACCCTGCCGAAGAGCCTGAGCGAGGGGGAGGTCGATGCGCTGCTCGCCGCGGCGCGTGCGGTGCCCGGGGCGAAGGGGGCGCGGCTCCTCTGCCTCGTGGAACTGCTCTATGCAACGGGCATGCGGATTTCGGAGCTTGTGACCCTGCCGGCCTCGGCGGTGAGGAAGGGGCCGGAGATGCTGCTGATCCGCGGCAAGGGCGGAAAGGAGCGGATCGTGCCGCTGGGGGCTGCGGCGCGCGAGGCGATCGCGGCCTATCTGCCCTTGCGGCCCGCGTTCCTTGCGCCCGAGGCCGGCAGCGCGGGCGGCGGCGAGAACCCGTGGCTCTTCCCGGCCCGGGGCGGACCCGGCCACCTGCCGCGCGGAAGCGTGCACCGGATGCTGAAGGACCTCGCCGTCGCCGCCGGGATCGATGCGGAGAGGGTGTCGCCCCACGTCCTGCGGCACGCGTTTGCCACCCACCTTCTGGCTCACGGGGCGGACCTGCGCGCGATCCAGACGCTGCTCGGCCATGCCGACATCTCGACGACGGAGATCTATACCCATGTGCTCGACGCGCGGCTGCGCGCCATCGTGGAAGAGCGCCACCCGCTGGCGCGCCGGGGGGCCTGAGATGACGCCGCTCGCTGGCGCGGCGGTGTGTCTGCCTGACGCCGCTCGCTGGCGCGGCGGCGTTGACCGGATCGCGCCGCCCGCTTAGTGTCCGGCGCGCCGTCCCGCCGTATCGAAGGCACCGGGCGCGGCGCCGGGGGTGCAACGAAGGCCCCGGACTGGCATCATCAACGACAAGGCACCAGGGGGCATCGAGCGCGTCATGAGCTTCACGGACATTCCGGCACCGCCCGCCCGTCCGAACAGGTCGCAGCTGTTCGTTCCGGGCTCGCGGCCTGAAATCTTCGAGAAGGCGGCGAAAAGCGCCGCGGACGTGATCAATCTCGACCTCGAGGACTCGGTCTCTCCCGCCGAGAAGCCGAAGGCGCGCGAGAACGTCATCGCCGCGCTCAACGACATCGACTGGGGCACGAAGACCGTTTCGGTGCGGATCAACGGCCTCGACACCCACTTCTGCTACCGCGACGTGGTCGACCTGATCGAGAAGGGAGGCGACCGCCTCGATCTCATCATGATCCCGAAGGCCGGCACCGGCGCCGACCTCTATGCCATCGACATGCTGGTCACCCAAGCCGAGAACGCCATGGGGCGCACGAAGCGCATCGGCTTCGAGATCATCATGGAGACGGCCCTCGGCCTCACCAACATGAAGGAGATGGTGCAGGCGACGAAGCGGCTGCAGTCGGTGCATTTCGGCGTCGCGGACTATGCCGCCTCCATGGGCATGGCGGTGACCGGGATCGGCGGCACCCAGGAGCATTACGGGATGCTGCTCGGCAACGCCGGGGAGGCGGACCGCGGCTTCCACATGAACGATCCCTGGCACTATCCGCTGGTGCAGATGGTCGCGGCCTGCCGGGCCCACGGCGTGCTGCCCATCGACGGTCCGTTCGGCGACTTTTCGGACGACGACGCCTACCGGGCGCAGGCGCGCCGGGCGCAGACGCTGGGCTGCGCGGGCAAGTGGGCGATCCACCCGAAGCAGGTGGCGCTCGCCAACGAGATCTTCACGCCGTCCGAGGCGCTGGTCGGCCAGGCGCGCCGCATCCTCGCCGCCATGGAAGATGCGCGGGAGAAGGGCATGGGGGCGGTGACGCTCGACGGCAAGCTGATCGACCTCGCGTCGATCCGGCAGGCCGAGGTGATCATCCGCCAGGCAGACATGATCGCTGGCAAGGCCTGAGGGGCCGGTTTTCGGGGAGTTTGGTCGCGTGCGAACCTATCTCGATTTCGAGAAGCCGATTGCGGAACTGGAAGGGAAGGTTCGCGAGCTGCGGCAGATCGGCGAATCCGACGGCAACGCCATGGACATCGCCGAGGAGGTGCAGAAGCTCGAGAAGAAGGCCGAGCAGCTTCTGAAGGACACCTACGAGAAGCTCGATCCCTGGCAGAAGACGCAGGTCGCGCGCCACCCGGACCGTCCGAAGTTCCTCGACTATGTCGGCGCCCTTATCACGGACTTCACGGAACTGAAGGGTGATCGCGCCTATGCCGACGACGCCGCCATCGTCGGCGGTCTCGGCCGGTTCCAGGGGCGCACGGTCATGGTGATCGGGCACTAGAAGGGCGCCGACACGACCGCGCGCATCAAGCGGAATTTCGGCATGGCGCGGCCGGAAGGCTACCGCAAGGCGGTGCGCCTCATGCAGCTTGCCGACCGCTTCGGCGTGCCGGTGGTGACACTGGTCGACACGCCCGGCGCCTATCCCGGCATCGGCGCGGAGGAGCGCGGCCAGGCCGAGGCCATCGCGCGTTCCACCCAGGCCTGCCTGCGGCTGGGCGTGCCGCTGATCTCTGTCGTGATGGGCGAGGGCGGCTCTGGCGGGGCCGTGGCGCTCGCCACCGCCAACCACGTCGTCATGCTGGAGCACTCGGTCTATTCGGTGATCTCGCCGGAGGGCTGCGCCTCGATCCTGTGGCGCGACGCCGCGAAGGCGAAGGATGCGGCGACCGCGCTCAAGCTGACCGCGCAGGATCTCGCCCAGCTCAACGTGATCGATACGGTCGTGAGCGAGCCGATGGGCGGCGCGCACCGCGACCCGCAGACGGTCTACACGGCCGTGCGCGGCGCCATCGCCCATGCGCTGGAGAAGCTGGCTGCGAAGTCGCCGGACGAACTGCGCCAGCACCGGCGGCAGAAATATCTCGACATGGGCAAGCAGGGACTCGCCTGACCCGGGCCTAGTCTTTCGGGGCTGCGATCACGCGGTCGTGGGTCAGCGCGGGCACGCGGGTGCGCGCCTCTGCCACGCGGGCAAGGTCGAGGTCGGCGACGATCACGCCCGGCTCCGTCCCGGCGTCTGCCAGCACGTCCCCCCACGGCGCGACGATCAGGCTGTGGCCGTAGGTGCGCCGCCCGTTCGGGTGCGTACCCGTCTGCGCCGGCGCGACCACGAAGCAGCCCGTCTCGATGGCGCGGGCGCGCAACAGGACGTGCCAGTGCGCCTCCCCCGTCGGCACGGTGAAGGCCGAGGGGATGGTCAGGACCTGCGCGCCGGCGTGCGCCAGCATCCGGTAGAGGTGAGGAAAGCGCAGGTCGTAGCAGATGCTGAGCCCGAGACGCCCCCAGGCGAGGTCCGCCACCACGGCCTGGCCGCCCGGCCTGTAGCGCGCGGATTCGCGGTAGCTCTCCCCGCCCGGCAGGTCGACGTCGAACATGTGGATCTTGTCGTAGGTGGCGAGGCGCGCGCCGTCCGGCCCGAACAGGACCGACCGGTTGGCGGCGCGCGCGTCGTCCGCCAGCTTTACCCCGGTCGAGCCGACGAGGACCGCCACGCCATGCTCCCGCGCCAGCGCGGACATGGCGGCGAATATCGGCGTCTCTTCGTCGGGCTTCAGGAGGCCCGCGAGCCGCTCGGTCCGGCTTTCGAGGAATCCCGCGTTCTCGGGCAATGCCAGGAAGGTCGCGCCCTGCTCCACGGCTTGCCGGGCGAGGTCCGCGGCTTCAGCGATGTTGGCGTCGAGGTCGTCGCCCGACGTCATCTGCAGGCAGGCGGCGCGGACGGTTCCGGACATGGTCGCGGGCGCTCAGGCCGCGCCGGAGAGCAGCGGGTCGAGCTCGCCCGCCGCGTCGAGCGCGAAAAGCTCGTCGCAACCGCCGACATGCCGGTCGCCGATCCAGATCTGCGGGACCGAAGTGCGGCCCGCCTTCTCCGCCATCTCGCGGCGGATGCCGGGCTCGAACGTCACGTCGATCTCGGTGAAGTCGGCCCCCTTGCGCTTCAGCAGGCTCTTCGCCCGGCTGCAATAGGGGCACATCATGGTCGTGTAGATGGTGATCGTGCTCATGGCGCGATGATATAGGCGTTCCCCGCATCGGGCACAACGCGCGCGACGGCGAGCGCATGCACCCGCGCCGCTCCGCCCTTCAGCAGCGCGCGGGCACACGCCTCCAGCGTCGCGCCCGTCGTCACCACATCGTCGACCAGCAGGACCGTGCGGCCCGCGATGCGCGGCCGGGCGCGCGGGGCGACATCGAAGGCGCCCGCGACATTGCGCCGGCGGCCGGTTCGGCTTTGTCCGCGCTGCATGGGTGTGGCGCGCGTGCGGCGAAGCGCCGCCACCTCAACGGGAATGCCGGTTGCGCGTCCCAGCGCCTGTGCCAGCAAGGCCGACTGATTGTAGCGGCGGCGCACGAGGCGGCGCCAGTGCAGCGGGACGGGCACGATCACCTCGGCCCCCTCCAGCGCGTCGCCCCCTGCACCGCAGAGCCAGCGGGCCAGCAGCGGCGCGTGTTCCAGCCGGTCGCCGTGCTTGAAGCCAAGCAGCACCTGCCGGACCGGGTCGGCGTAGTGCGTGGCTGCGCGCAGCACGGCGATGCGCGGGCGGTCGGCCGCGCACGCCGCGCACAGCGCACCCGGCGCAGCCTCGACCTCGAAGGGGACGCCGCAGGCCGCGCACATCGGCGCGGTCACGAAGCGCACGCGGCCCCAACAGGCCGGGCAGAGCGCATGCGGGGCGGACACGACCGTCCCGCATCCGGCGCAGGTCGGCGGCAAGGCGATGTCGAGGAGACCGCGCAGGGCGGCCAGCATCGGCCCGCTGCCCGGTACGGCTGCGCGATCGGCGTGCGGACCGCCACTCATCCCTTTCCCTCCAACCCGGGTTGCGCCACATGATCGGACACGATAGCAGCAGCCGCGACCGGCTGCGACGCAGCAACTGCGCCGGACGGAGGGCCGCAACGGGAGCGCGGGACAGGACATGCCAGGGACCACGCCGCAGATCTTCGACCGCGCCTTGCGCCGCCGCCGCCTCGTGCGGGCGGCCCGGCAGCGGGGCGAGCCGCCGTTCCTCGCCGTCGAGGCCGCGCAGCGGCTGGCCGAGCGGCTCACGGAGGTCAGGCGCGATTTCGCCCGCACGGTGGAAATCGCGGCGGTGCCGGGCGTGCTGCCGGCGGGGCCAGGGCGCATCGTCCTTTCCCCGGCGCAGGCTTCTGCGGCGGCGGATGCCGTGACCGATGCGGAAATCCTGCCGCTGTCGGAAGGCTCGGCGGACCTGATCGTATCCGTCCTCGACCTGCACGCGGTCAACGACCTCCCGGGCGCGCTGGTCCAGATGCGCCGCGCCCTGCGGCCCGACGGGCTGCTGCTCGCGGCGATGTTCGGTGGCGAGACGCTCACCGAACTGCGCCAGGCGCTGATGCAGGCGGAATCCGAGGCGCTGGGCGGGGTCAGTCCGCGCGTCTTCCCCTTCGTCGACGTGCGGGATGCAGGCGCGCTGCTGCAGCGGGCGGGTTTCGCCCTGCCGGTCGCCGATGCAGAGCGCATCACGGTGCGCTACGCGAACCCGCTCCGGCTGTTCGCCGACCTGCGGGACATGGGGGAGACGAACATTCTCCGCGACCGGCTGCGCCGGCCCATGCCGCGGCGGATGCTCGCCCGCGCGCTGGAGATCTATGCGGAGCGGTTCGGGGATGCCGACGGGCGGGTGCGCGCGACCTTCGACATCGTGACGCTGACCGGCTGGGCCCCGCACGAGAGCCAGCCGAAGCCCTTGCGGCCCGGAAGCGCCACGCATCGGCTGGCGGATGTGCTGGGAACGGTGGAGCGCCCGCTCAAGCCCGGCAGGTGATCAGAAGAAGCTCTCGACCGTACCCCACAGGCTGCCGACGTCGCCAGAGAGGGCGGTGATGGAGACGGCGATCGCGGCGCCCAGCGCCATGGCGATGACGGCGTATTCGACGGCGACCGCGCCCCTGTCGGCGCGCAGGAAACGTTCGAGCATTCGGACGGCAATACGCATGACAGCTCCGTCTTTCCCTCCGGCGGCGAACGTCATGCGTCCGGCCGGGCCGTTTCGTTCAGAGCAGATCCCGGAGGTGCGCGACCAGGGGCACGTCGGCGGGGGGCATCGGGTAGTCTCCCAGCCGGACCGGGCGGACCCAGGCCAGCTTCTGCCCCTCGCGCGGCTCGACCGTCCCCGACCAGCGCCGGCAGACGTAGAGCGGCATCAGCAGATGGAAGTCCTCGTAGCGGTGCGAGGCGAACGTCAGG
>JAJLJT010000217.1:0-2512 GCA_033844555.1 Alphaproteobacteria bacterium
TGCCTGGATGACGCCGTCGGCGTCGACGGCTGCCTCGGCATAGGAGATGTTGTCGCGGCCCTGGATGTCGCTGACGAAAGCCTCCGACCGGTCGGGCAGGTAGCGGATCGCGCGCTTCAGCTTGCGCGACGCCCAGACCGCCAGCACCTGCTCCGGATAGAGGAAGATCTTCATGCCGAACCCGCCGCCCACGTCGGTCGTGCGGCAGCGCAGCAGCTTCGGATCGATCTTGAGCACCTGGCTCGCCAGGATCGGCTGGATCACGTGCGGGCCCTGCGTCGACGACCAGAGCGTCGAGCGGCCGGTCTCAGCATCGTACTCCGCCACGATCGGGCGCGGTTCCATCGAGTTCACGACGACCCGGTTGTTCACGATGCGCATGGACACGCGTTTCGCAGCCGTCTCGAACGCAGCATCCACCGCTGCTGCGTCGCCGCTCTCCCAGTCGAAGACCATGTTGTTGCCCACATGATCGAAGAGTTGCGGTGCGTCCTCGTTCGTCGACCCCTCGGTGTCGACGGTCGACGGCAACTCGTCATATTCGACGACGATGGCTTCCGCCGCGTCGCGGGCCTGGTAGGAGGTTTCGGCCACGACGAAGGCCACGGGCTCGCCGACGTGGCGGACCTTGTCACGTGCAAGTGCAGGGCGTGGCGTATCGGCGCGCGGGCTGCCGTCCCTGTTGTTGAGCGGGACCACGCAGGGCAGGTCGCCCAGCCCGTCGGCCGCCACGTCCTTTCCGGTGTAGATCGCGATGACGCCCGGCATCGCCTCGGCATCGGAGGTATCGACGGAGACGATGCGCGCATGCGCGACCGGAGAGCGCAGGATCGCGGCGCGCGCGGCGCCGGGAACGTCGATGTCGTCGGTGTATCTGCCCGCGCCCTGGATGAGGCGGGTATCCTCGACACGGGCGACGCCCTGACCGATCGCGAATTTCACCATGTCCCGAAAGCTCCCTGACGCGGTTTGATCTGGTTTGGGGTGGGAGGCTACGAACTCGCGGGCCCTGTCTCAAGCGCAATTGCCGTGGCCCCGCCATGCCCTCAGGCATGGATGGGCACAATGACGCGTGCAGGGCAGGCTTTCGCGGCAGGGGCCCGCGCCTCGCTCGACAGGTGCCGGGCGCAGTGCCTAAGCTGAAGCGGACAAGGACGCCCGACAGGGCGCGGCGCGCAGAAGGCCGGGCTGCGGCGCATGGACAACAGGGATGGTCGAGGAGGACCGACATGACACGTTTTGCACTCGCTCTCGGACTTGTGCTTTCGGGACTTGCGGGCCCGGCGCTGGCGCATCACCCCATGGGCGGGACGACGCCGGAGACCTTGATGCACGGTCTGCTGTCCGGGCTCGGCCATCCGGTGATCGGGATCGATCATTTCGCCTTCGTCGTTGCCGTGGGCATCGCGGCAGTGCTGGCCGGTGCGCGGTTCGCAGCCCCGCTGTCGTTTGTCGGTGGGACCGTGGCGGGCTGCCTGCTGCTCGCGTCCGGCGTGGCGCTGCCCTTCGCCGAACTGGCGATCGGGGCGAGCGTGCTGGCGCTCGGAGCGGCGCTTGCTCTCGGCAGAATGCCCAAGAAGGGTGTTCTGCTGGCCCTCTTTGCGCTCGCCGGGCTGTTCCATGGCGGCGCCTACGGTGCGGCGATCGTCGGCGCGGAGGCGACGCCGCTTGTGGCCTATCTTGTGGGCTTCGCCGCCGTCCAGACGGCGATTGCGGTGGCCGCCGGGTGGCTCGCGGTCGATCTGGGCGCGCGCGCGGCGCAGACGCTGCGGCCCCGGCTGGCGGGCGCTGCGGTGGCGGGCATCGGCCTGACCGTGCTCGTCGAAACCGTCGAGGCGATGGTGTTCGTCTGAGCAAGTCAGAGCGAGAGGGGCGGCGGGCGTGGCTGACCGGAACGTGTCCTATCGCGGCGCGGACGCCGCGGTCGTGGGGATCGTCGGAACGGGGCTCATCGGGGCCGCGTGGACGGCTTATTTCCTGAGCCGGGACCTCGCGGTGCGGGCGTGGGACCCTGCGCCCGGCTGGGAAGCGCGGCTGGAGGGGTTCCTCGGTCCCGCCATGGCCGACCTCGCCGCCGTCAACCCGGCAGCGGTGACGGGAACGGAGCGGCTGACGCTCTGCGGCACGCTGGAGGAGGCGGCGGGCGGCGCCGACTACATCCAGGAGAACGCGCCCGAGAAACTGCCCCTCAAGCAGGACCTGCTCGCCCGCATCGATGCCGCGGCCCCCGCCGACGTGGTGATCGGGTCGAGCACGTCATCGCTGCGCGCGACCGACATGCAGGCCAGGTGCGCCAATCCGGCCCGCGTTCTCGTCGCCCATCCCTTCAACCCGCCGCACCTGCTGCCGCTGGTGGAGCTGGTGCGGGGGGAACGCACGGACGAGGCGGCGCAGGCCGCCGCGGCGGCCTTCTTCGAGGCCGTGGGCAAGGTGCCGATCCGGGTGCGGAAGGAAGCGACGGGCCATGTCGCCAACCGCATGACCGCGGCGCTGTGGCGCGAGGCCGTCAACA
>JAJLJT010000218.1:0-5567 GCA_033844555.1 Alphaproteobacteria bacterium
CACGTCGATGCGGTTGACGCGCGTCACGGTGGGCGTCAGCACCGCTTCGATCGGCGTCGGCAGCTTCATGTGCAGGCCGGGACCGGTGGTGCGGTTGTACTCGCCGAAGCGCAGCACGACGCCCTGTTCGTCCGCCTGGACGCGGTAGAAGAAGATGTTGGCCTGGCCGATGAAGTCGAGCGCGACGAGACCCGCGATCGCCACGAGGGCGATGATCGGCCAGCTCTTCTTGCCGCCGCCGCCGCCCATGCCGCCGGGAAGGGCGCGCTTCAGCTTCTCCTGCCCCTGCCGGATCAGGTCGTCGAGGTTCGGGGGCTGCGGCCCGCCGCCGCCCGGCCCGCCGCCGCCGCGCGGACCCTGTCCCCAGGGACCCTGGCCGCCACCGCCGCCATGGCCGTTATCGCCGCCGCCGCCCCAAGGGCCTCCGTTGCCTTGATTCCAGGGCATGAAGACGCCCCTCCCCTCTCAGTTG
Organism: Alphaproteobacteria bacterium; assembly: GCA_033844555.1. Taxonomy (GTDB): domain Bacteria; phylum Pseudomonadota; class Alphaproteobacteria; order Futianiales; family Futianiaceae; genus Futiania. The sequence continues at coordinate 473 of JAJLJT010000218.1, forward strand.
ACTCTGATCGACAAACCTTGCGGGCCATATAGCGTCACGGGGACGTTTTCCCAAGGGGGCAGGCACCGAAAGTTCAGCCGCGGCGATCGCTTGCGGCGTTTTCCGCAAGCCGGGTGCGCTCCAGCGTCTCGAAGACCATCGCAGGCTGCCCGCCGGATGCGGGCACCTCGCGGCGATCGGTAACGGTCCACTCGGCCGGATCGAGCGGCGGGAAATGCGTGTCCCCGTCCGGCGAAAGCCCGACGCGGGTCAGATGGATGCGGCCCGCCAGCGGCAAGGCGGCCCGGTAGAGCGCGCCGCCGCCGATCACGGCGATCTCCGCAGCCCCGTCCCGCAGCGCGATGTCGCGGGCGCGGTCGAGTGCGTCCTCAAGGGTGGCGAAGCACTCCACCCCCTCGGGCCAGTCCGTCCGGGTTGCCGAAACGACCAGCGACGTGCGGCCCGGCAAGGGCTTGCCGATGCTCTCGAACGTGCGGCGCCCCATCACCATGGGCTTGCCCATGGTCATGGCGCGAAAATGCTTCAGATCCTCCGGCAGGTGCCAGGGCAGGCCGCCCTCGGCCCCGATCACGCCGTTTTCCGCGACCGCGACGACCAGAGTCACGACCGGCTGGGCCGCGTGTGCCATGCGTCAGACCGCGACCGGCGCGGGGATCGCCGGATGCGGGTCGTAGCCCACGATCCGGATGTCGTCGTAGGTGAAGGCGAAGAGATCGGTGACGTCCGGGTTCAGCTCCAGCCGCGGCAGCGGGCGCGGCGCGCGCATCAGCTGAAGCTCCGCCTGTTCCATATGATTGAGATAGAGGTGCGCGTCGCCGAAGGTGTGGACGAAATCGCCGGGCTCCAGCCCCGTGACCTGCGCCACCATGTGGGTCAGCAGCGCATAGGACGCGATGTTGAACGGCACGCCCAGGAACACGTCCGCCGAACGCTGGTAGAGCTGGCAGGAGAGCTTGCCGTCGGCGACATAGAACTGGAAAAGGCAATGACAGGGGGCCAGCGCCATGGCCGGAAGGTCCGCGACGTTCCAGGCGCTGACCACGAGACGGCGCGAATCCGGGTTGCGGCGGATTTCCGCCAGGATCTGGCCGAGCTGGTCGATCGTGCCCCCGTCGGGCGCGGGCCAGGCACGCCATTGCCTGCCGTAGACCGGGCCGAGGTCGCCCGTCTCGTCCGCCCACTCGTCCCAGATCGTGACCTTGTTCTCCTTCAGGTAGGCGATGTTGGTGTCGCCCTTCAGGAACCAGAGAAGCTCGTGCACGATGGAGCGCAAATGCAGTTTCTTCGTGGTGACGAGGGGGAAGCCCTGCGACAGGTCGAAACGCATCTGGTGGCCGAACACCGAGAGCGTGCCCGTACCCGTGCGGTCTTCCTTGCGCGCGCCTTCCTTCAGGATCCGCTCCAGAAGCGCGTGATAGCTCTGCATCGCCGATTCCCCATCGCATCGCCCGCCGCCATTGTCGGCATCGCCGCGCCGCCGGTCAAAGCCGAACCGCACGCCCCCTCTTCAACTGGCGGCCGATCCCGCCTATATAGGATGTGCCGGAGGCATCCGGCTATGGCGATAAACGGGGCGTGGAATAAGCGGACCGGACCCGGGGGCAGTACCCGGCGCCTCCACCACAAGCCCGCGGGGGTATTGCAGGCCGCGGGCTTCTGATGGGGGCGAACCAGGATCGACGGACGTGTAAAGACGCATCTTTCGCCCGGCATGGTTCCGCCGTTATCGGGCCGTAAGCACAGTTGCGAATGACAACAATCGTGCACGGATGGCGATGGCTGCGTAATGCAGCCGGAGTGATCCACTCCTAAAGTCCACGGCTTGCACAAGCCGTGGCGGGGTCCGGAGGGCGCCTGGCAACAGAAGCCCTCCACTTTCCTTGCATTCTCCCGAACATTCGATGGATCGCGGCGAGCCGCGCTCATTTTGCGCCGATCTGTGCGCCGTGCCTTTTCAGGGGCGCGCCGCGACGATAAGGTGCGCTGCGACAGGGGACGTTTCCCGCGTCCGGGGGTGTGGAATGAGCGATCAGCGGCTGCGCTACGACAGGATGGTCCAGGACGCGATGCTCGGCGTCGTGCGACAGTCCCTGAAGGAAATCGCCGAACAGGGCCTGCCGGGCGAGCATCATTTCTACATCACCTTCGCGACAGGCGTTCCGGGCGTCGACATGCCCCCGAACCTGCGCGAGCGTTTCCCCGAAGAGTTGACGATCGTCCTTCAGCACGAGTTCTGGGATCTCGAGGTCGGCGAGAACGCGTTCTCGGTGACCCTGAATTTCAATGCCACGCCGGCGCGGCTCACGGTTCCCTTCACGTCGATCATGCACTTCTACGATCCGAGCGTGAAATTCGGCCTGCAGTTCACCGTCGCGGTGCCCTGCGCGCCCGAGGCTCCGGCCGCCCCGGCCGGCGCAGGCGAGAACCCGGATGCGGCCACCGCTCCGTCCACCGGCCCGAACGCCGGCGCCGACGAGCAGCCGGCAGGCGACGACGCACGCGGCGAGGTCATCAGCCTCGACCAGTTCCGCAAGAAGACCTGACCGCGAGAGCCCGCGTCCCGCGCGGCGCGCATTCTTCCCCCACGCACGCGCGCACTTGGCAGTGCGCCCGCCCCGCTGCTAAACGATCCCGCGACTCTCTTCTCCTGACGCGAGGACGTCCGACCCATGAGCAGCACCCGCACCGAAACCGACAGCTTTGGCGGCATCGAGGTCCCGGCCGACAAGTACTGGGGCGCGCAGACGCAGCGGTCGATCCAGAACTTCCCGATCGGCGGCGAGCGGATGCCGATCCCGGTCGTGCGGGCGCTCGGCGTCATCAAGCAGGCAGCGGCGCGCACCAATGCGGCGCTCGGCAATCTCGACGGCGACGTCGCCAGGGCCATCGACGCCGCCGCGCAGGAGGTGATCGACGGCAAGCTCGACGACAATTTTCCGCTGGTCGTCTGGCAGACGGGATCCGGCACACAGTCGAACATGAATGCGAACGAGGTCATCTCGAACCGCGCGATCGAGATCATGGGCGGTACGCTCGGCACGAAGTCGCCGGTCCATCCCAACGACCATGTGAACCGGGCGCAATCGTCCAACGACACCTTCCCCACGGCCATGCACGTCGCCGCCGTGATGGAGATCCATGACCGGCTGATCCCCGGCCTGAAGCACCTGCACGCGGCGCTGGAGGAGAAGGCTAAGTCCTTCGCCGGCATCATCAAGATCGGCCGCACGCACACGCAGGACGCAACCCCGCTGACCCTGGAGCAGGAGTTCGGCGGCTACGCCACGCAGGTCGCCTACGGCATCGCGCGGATCGAGCGGTCGCTGGACGGCCTCCTGGCGCTGGCGCAGGGCGGCACGGCAGTCGGCACCGGCCTCAACGCGCCCGTCGGCTTCGCCGAGAAGGTCGCCGCCGAGATCGCGAAGATCACGGGCTATTCCTTCCGCACGGCCGAGAACAAGTTCGAGGCGCTGGCCGCCCACGACGCGGTCGTCGACATGTCGGGCGCGGTGAACACGGTCGCGGCATCGCTCTTCAAGATCGCCAACGACATCCGCCTGCTGGGCTCCGGCCCACGCTCGGGCCTGGGCGAGCTGTCGCTGCCGGAGAACGAGCCCGGCTCCTCCATCATGCCGGGCAAGGTCAACCCGACCCAGTGCGAGGCGCTGACGCAGGTCTGCTGCCAGGTGTTCGGCAACCACACCGCCGTCACGGTCGCCGGCAGCCAGGGCCATTTCGAGCTGAACGTCTACAAGCCGGTGATGATCTACAATCTGCTGCAGTCGATCCGCCTGATCGGCGACGCGGCACGCGCCTTCACCGACAATTGCGTCGTCGGCATCGAGGCAAACCGCGACAATATCCGCGTGTTGATGGAGCGGTCGCTGATGCTGGTCACCGCGCTGGCCCCGAAGATCGGCTACGACAACGCGACCAAGGTGGCTAAGGAAGCGCACAAGCGCGGCACCACGCTGAAGGAGGAGGCGCTGCGCCTCGGCTTCGTGACGGAGGCCGAGTTCGACGAGGTCGTGCGCCCCGAGAAGATGATCGGCCCCGGCGCCTGACGCATGGGAGGCTGCCCGCGATGTCCCGGCCGGTAAAGCGCTCGGTGTCCATCGCGGGCCACCGCACCAGCGTCGCGCTGGAGCCCGAGTTCTGGGAGGCGGTCGACGCGCTCTGCGCCCGGGAGGAGATGAGCCTCGCTTCCTTCGTCGCCCGCATCGACGGCGCCCGTGTGCGCGATGGATCGGACACGGGCCTTGCGGGTGCGCTCCGGCTGCACGTGCTGCGCGCCGCCCGGCGCGGCGACATTCCTTCGGCGGACTAGCGGACAGTGTCAGGGGGCGGCGGGATCGAGCGGTGCACGCTGGCTGATGCCGGAGGCGCTGCGCACCTCCACCGCACCGCGCAAGGCGCCTGTCGCGGGCGCCAGCAGGGCCGTCATCAGGGCCGTTGCGCCCGCTCGCTCCGCCACGATGTCGCGCAGAAGCACGCGTGCCCCCGCCAGGCTGATCTCGCCGGTCAGCCGGTCGAACGCTAGCGCATCGCCCTCCTGAAAGCCCGCCGCGATCTGCGGAAGATCGCCGAGGCCGGTCAGGAGGCCCGGTCCCGCAGCCACGGCCAGTTCGCCGGTCGGTTCCGCGAGGCCGCCATCTTCCGTCAGGAGCCCGGACACCTCCCCTGTCAACGTACCCTCGGCGCGCAGGTCGAGCGGAGTCAGCCGCGCCAGCACGCCGTCGAGCCGCACGCCGCCGATGTCCACGCCGACCCGGGCGACCGGATCGCCGCCGCCGCTTCCCGGCACGAGGCCGCCTGTGAAGGACAGCCGCCCGGAAGCGCCGCTGGCCGCTGCGAGGCGGGTCAGCGTCAGTCCGCGGGCGGTCAGGTCTGCATCGAGCGTCACCTCGCGCAAGGGCAACCCCGCCAGCGTCAGCGCCTCCAGCGCACCCTCGAGATGCAGCGCCGCGTAGGGAAGCCGTTCGACGCCCGCAAGAAGCTTCGGCAGGTGGCCGAGAAGCGCGCGCGCGTCTTCCTCCCCCACCGTGCCGCCGGACAGTGCGAGGGATAGCTCGCCCCGCTCCAGCGTCGCGGTGCC
>JAJLJT010000219.1:0-16727 GCA_033844555.1 Alphaproteobacteria bacterium
CGCGGCCCTGCTGGAGCGGCTCGCGCCCGTGGACCTCGTGATCGTCGAGGGCTACAAGCGCGACACGCACGACAAGCTGGAGGTGCACCTCGTCGAGACGGGAGGGCCAGGCGGGCGCGAACTGATCGCGCGCAACGATCCAACGATCCGTTTCGTCGCTTCGAACGGCGACGAGGATGACGTGGACGTGCCCGTGCTAGACATCGACGACGTCCCGACAAGTGCCGACGCGATCCTCGCGCACGTCGGCCTGCCGGAGCGGAAATGACCGGCAAGGCAGACACGCCCGGACCCCGCCTCGCCGACGATTGCTTCGCCGGGCCGCAGAAGCTGCTGCGCGCAGAGGAAGCGCTGGCCGCGATCCTCGGCGCTGCGGTGACGGTTGCGGAGCGTGAGGAGGTGCCGGTGGAGGAGGCGGGCGGGCGCGTTCTCGCCGAGGAGATTGCCGCGCCGCAGGACGTGCCGGCCTTCGACAATGCCGCGGTCGACGGCTACGCCTTCGCCCATGCGAGCCTCGCCGAGCCCGGGCCGACACGGCTGGCCGTCGCGGGAAGGGCGGCGGCGGGCCATCCGTTCGAAGGTGCCGTCCGGCTGGGCGAGGCGGTGCAGATCCTGACGGGCGCGATGGTGCCGGAAGGGGCCGACACCATCGTCATGCAGGAGGATGTGGAGACCGCGGACGGTCACGTCATCGTCCCGGCGGGCGTCAAGCCCGGCGCGAACCGGCGCCGCAAGGGCGAGGATGTGAAGGCGGGCAGCGTGATCCTCGGCCCCGGCCACCGGATGCGGCCGCAGGACGTGGGTGCGGCGGTCTCGCTGGGGCGCGGCCGGCTGAAGGTGCGCCGGCGGCTGCGCGTCGCCATCTTCTCCACCGGCGACGAGATCGTACCGCCCGGCGCGGATCTGCCGCCGGGCCAGGTTTACGACGCGAACCGGCCGATCCTGCGCGCGCTGCTCGCCCCGCTCGGCGTCGGCCTGATCGACCTCGGCGTGCTGCGCGACGAGCGGGGCCGCGTGCAGGCGGCGCTGGAGGATGCGGCGGCGCGCGCCGACCTGATCCTGACCACGGGCGGGGCGTCGAAGGGGGCCGAGGACCATGTCATGGCTTCGGTCGAGGCGATCGGCAAGCTCCACGCCTGGCAGCTTGCGATCAAGCCGGGACGCCCGCTCGGCATGGGCCAGATCGGCGACACGGTGTTCGTGGGCCTGCCGGGCAACCCGGTCGCGGCCATCGTCTGCTTCCTGATGTTCGTGCAGCCCCTGATGGCGCGGTTGCAGGGGGAGACCTGGCGGCCGCCCTTGCGCGTGCGCGTGCCCGCCCGCTTCGAGATGAAGAAGAAGCCCGGCCGGCGCGAATATCTGCGCGGGATCGGCGTGCGCGAGGCGGACGGCACGCTCACTGGCGTCGCCAAGTTCCCCCGCGACGGGTCGGGCATCCTCACCTCGCTGCGGGAGGCCGACGGCCTGATCGAGGTGGCGGAGGAGACGACGCGGATCGCGGAGGGAGACCTCGTCACCTTCCTGCCCTTCCACGCGCCGGGCCTGATGTGAGCGCACCGCCTGCGTCCGGCCCGCGTGGTCAGCGCGTTCCCCCCGCGGTGGGCGTCTCGCTGCTCTATGCGGCGGTTTTCGGCCATGTGGGGGCGTTCCTGCCGTTCTTTCCGGTCTGGCTGGAGGGCCGCGGCCTGACGCCCGGCGACATCGGCCTGTTTCTTGGCCTGGTGGGCCTCACGCGCATCGTTGCGGGGCCGGGCGTGGCGCTGCTGATCGACCGCAGCGGGTCGCTGATCCGCTCCTACGGTCTGATCTCGGTCGTCGGCACGCTGGTGCTGCTCTGCTTCGTGCCGGGTGTGCCGCCGCTGGTGCTGCTGGCGATGGCGCCGCTGCTGGCGGCCTTCCTGCCGACGCTGATCCCGCTCAACGAGACCATCGCGCTGCGCACCGCCGCCGACACGGGCGCGAGCTATGGCGTGATGCGGGCGGTGGGGTCGGCCGCCTTCATTCTCGCGGCCATCGGGTGCGGCTGGACGGTCGGCATGGCGGGTCCGGAGGCCGTGATCTGGTGGATGGTCATCACGGCGGCGCTGGCCGCGGCGGGCAGCCTGATCGCGACGGAGCCGCGTCCGCAGCCGCGCGGCGAGGGGGAGGCGGAGCCGAAGCGCGCGCGCCTGTCGGACGCGGGGCGGCTGCTGCGGTCGCGCCCGTTCCTCATGCTGGCGCTGGGCGGCGGCCTGATCCAGGCCGGGCACGCGGTCTATTACGCCTTCTCCGCGCTGCACTGGCGCAGGCTCGGCTATGACGAGACGACCATCGGTCTCCTTTGGGGCGTGGGTGTCGTGGCGGAGGTGCTGCTGTTCGCGTTCGCGGGCCGGGTGGGGCGCTGGTTCGGGCCGCTGGCGCTCGTGCTGATCGGCGGGCTGGGGGCGAGCGTGCGCTGGCTGGGGCTCGCCTTCGATCCGCCGCTCTGGGCGCTGTTCGTGCTGCAGACGGGCCACGCGCTGAGCTTCGGGGCGACGCACCTCGGCGCGGTGCAGTTCCTGCACGGGGCGCTCAGCCCGCGCCTCGGCGTGACCGGGCAGACGCTCTACAACACGATCTCCGGCGGGATCCTGCTCGCGGGCGCGACGGCGGGCATGGGGCTCGTGTTCGACCGGCTGGGCGCGCTCTCCTACCTGGCGATGGCGGCGATGACGCTCGCCGGAACGCTCGTCACCTGGCGGCTCATGCGTACCTGGCGCCCGGCTTGACGGCGGCGGTCTAGCCCCAGAGCGCAGGCTCGGGCGGGTGGACGGTCGACCCCTCGAAGCGCAGGCCGGGCACCCGGTCGCGGGCGAGCAGCAAGGGCCCGTCGAGATCCACGACCGCGGCCCCCTGGGCCACCAGCATCGCGGGCGCCATGGCAAGCGAGGTGGCGACCATGCAGCCGACCATGAGGCCGAGGCCGTGCGTGCGCGCGGCGTCGGCCAGCGCCAGCGCCTCGGTCAGGCCGCCGGTCTTGTCGAGCTTGAGGTTGACCATGTCGTAGCGGTCCGCAAGCGCCGTCACATCCGCGCTCGTATGACAGGACTCGTCGGCGCAGATCGGCACCTTGTGGGCGAAGCCCGCGAGTGCCGCATCGTCGGCGGCGGGGATGGGCTGCTCGATCATCTCCACGCCGAGATCGGCGAGCGGGCCGTCGAGGCGGGCGAGCGTGTCGATGTCCCAGCCCTCGTTCGCGTCGATGACGAGGCGGGCGTCCGGCGCGCCCTCGCGCACGGCGCGGATGCGGTCGAGGTCTTCGGCGCCCGCGCCCAGCTTGACCTTGAGCAGCGGGCGCGATGCGGCCTTGCGCGCGGCCTCCCGCATGGCGTCGGGCGTGTCGATGCCAAGCGTGTAGCAGGTCGTGACGGGGGCAGGGGGTTGGCCGAGCCCGGCGAGCCGCCAGGCGGGCTTGCCCGCCTCCTTCGCCTCGAGATCCCAGAGCGCGCAGTCGAGCGCGTTGCGCGCCGCGCCTGCGGGCAGCAGGCGGGCGAGATCGCCGCGCGCCAGGCCGGCCTCGACCTCCGCCTGCACCTTCTCGATGTCCGCAATGGTGCCCGCGACCGTCTCGCCATAGCGGGCGTAGGGCACGCACTCCCCATGGCCCGAGACGCCGTCCCGGCTCAGCGTGACGACGACGGTCTCCGCGCTCGTCTTCGCGCCGCGCGCGATGCGGAACGCCGAGGCGAGCGGCCAGCTTTCGGCCGCGACCGCGAGGACGGTGCGCGCGCTCATGGCACGCAGGCGAGCAGGCGGTCGACGATGGCTCCCACGCCGTGGCGGATCGGGTCGGCGGCGGGAAGCCCATGCTCCCGCTCGAGCCCCTTGAGGTAGCGCGCGACCTCTCCCTCCGGCAGTTGCGAGGTGTTGACGGCAATGCCCACGCACTGGATCGCGGGATTGGTCAGGCGGCCGAGGTGCAGGATCGTGTCGATGGTCGACCGGATCGAGGGCAGGGGGTAGTCCGTGCCGCGCATCCTGGTGCGCGTCGGCTCGTGGCAGAGCACGACAGCATCGGGCTGAGCGCCATGCAGCAGGCCCAGCGTGACGCCCGCGAAGGAGGGGTGCCAGATCGAGCCCTGCCCCTCGACGAGGTCCCAGTGGTCCTCGTCGTTGGAGGGCGAGATCCATTCCGCCGCGCCGGAGATGAAGTCGGCGATCACGGCGTCGACGGACGTCCCGCGCCGCGAGATCAGGACGCCGGTCTGGCCGGTCGCGCGGAAATCGGCCTTGAGGCCGCGTTCCCGCATCTCCCGCTCCAGCGCGAGCGCCGTGTACTTCTTGCCGACATTGCAGTCGGTGCCGACGGTCAGCACCCGCTTGCCGGTGCGCGGCGCGCCCTTGCCGGTCGTGAACTCCTCCGCCGGGGTGCGGAGATTGTGGAGCGCACGGCCATGCTTCTCGGCCGCCGCGTTGACCTCCGGGATGGATTGCAGGCGGCGGTGCAGGCCGCTCGCCACGTCGAGGCCGGCCTCGATCGCGGTGACGATCGTCTCGATCCAGGAGTGCGGCAGGATACCGCCGGAATTGACCACCCCGATGACGAGCGTCTTGGCGCCCTTGGCCACCGCCTCGCCGATGGTCAGGTCGGGCACGCCCGCGTCGGCCTTGCAGCCGGGCAGGCGCAGCTGTCCCACGCACCACTCCGGCCGCCAGTCCACGACGCCGAGCGCGGTCTTGGCGGCCGGCTGGTCCGGCGCGTCACCCAGAAACAGCAGGTAGGGGGTCTTGATGTCCACGATCCATGCATCCCGTTCTTGTCATTCCAGGAGCGTTCCTGGCAGCCACAGCGCCAGCTCCGGGAACAGCAGTACCAGACCCAGACCGGTCAATTGAAGCAGAACGAACGGAACGATGCCCTTGTAGATGTGCTGGATCGTCACACCGGGCGGGGCCACGCCCTTCATGTAGAAGAGCGCAAATCCGAAGGGTGGCGTCAGGAACGATGTCTGCAGGTTCACCGACACCAGAATGGTGAACCAGATCACCCCCGCATTGGCGATGGATGCGTACTCGCCGACGTGGCCGCCGAAGTCGAGCTTGCCCACGATGGGGCCGAACACCGGCAGCACGATCAGCGTGATCTCGATCCAGTCGAAGAAGAAGCCCAGGAAGAAGATCATCGCCATCAGGACGAACAGGATGCCCCAGGGGCCCACGCCCCATTCGGCGATGAACTCGTCGATGAGCGCCTCGCCGCCCAGCCAGCGGAACATCAGCGAGAAACAGGTCGCGCCGACGAAGATGCCGAACAGCATGGCGGTGGTGAGCGCCGAGCGGTCGCATACGTCCTTCAGCGTCGACCAGTCGAGCTTGCGGTTCCAGATCGCCAGCACCGTGGCGCCGATGGCGCCGACGCCCGCCGCCTCGGTCGGCGTCGCGAACCCGGCGAAGATCGAGCCGAGCACCACCACGATCAGCAGGATCGGCGGCAGGAAGCTCTTGAGGATCATCGCCCAGAACTCCGCCCGGTCCGAGGGACCGATGTCGTCGGGCAGCGGCGGCGCAAGCTCCGGCTTGATGTGGCAGACGGCGTAGATGTAGACGCAGTAGAGCGCCGACAGCAGCAGGCCCGGCACGATCGCGGCGATGAAGACGGTGCCGACGGGGATCGACAGCAGGTCGGACATGATCACCAGCATGATCGACGGCGGAATCAGGATGCCGAGCGTGCCGGACGCGGCGATGGTGCCGGTCGCGAGCGATTTGTTGTAGCCGCGCTCCAGCATGACCGGCAGGGCGAGCAGCGTCATCATCACGACACTCGCGCCGATGATGCCGGTGGTCGCCGCCATGATGGTGCCCATCAGCGTGACGGAGAGCGCAAGGCCGCCCGGCACCCGGCGCGTCAGCACCTGCAGGCAATAGAGCAGGTCGCGTGCGACGCCGGACTTCTCCAGCATCGTACCCATGTAGATGAACATCGGGATGGCGACGAGGACCGGCGCCTCCATCGTGCCGCCGAAGATCCGGCTGGGCACGACCATGAGGCGGGCGACGTTGAACACGCCCAGCCAGTCGCCGATGAAGGCGAACCCCAGGCCGATCCCGCCGAGGACGAATGCGACCGGGTAACCGGAGAACAGCAGGATCCCCAGCGCGAGGAACATGAGGATCGGCAGCGACTCGACAAGCATTTCCATTGCGGTCTTTCCCTTTCAGCCGCCTCGACGGTCAGTCCGCCACGGGACGGTCGGGATTGTCGGCGTGATGGACGCCGACGTGCGATCCGGCCCGGGCCTTGAGGTCGTCAGGCCCGAAGAGGAAGACGAGTGAGCGCAGGGCGACCGCAAGCCCTGCAAGGCCCAGCAGCAGGAAGCCCAGCGGCAGGGCGCCCTTGACGATCCAGCGGTGCGACAGGCCGACCCCGCTCGCCGAGGATTCGCCGGAGATGAATGCGCGCTCGGCGAAGGTATAGCCGTAGTCGGTCACGAGGATGCAGTAGGGGATCAGGAAGATCAGGCAGCCGATCAGTTCGATCCAGGCGCGGGTGCGCGGATGCATCTGGTCGCGCACCAGCTCGATGCGGACGTGGGCGTCCTTCAGGTAGGCGTAGGCGAGGCAGAGCAGGAACAGCACCGCGTGAATGTGCCACTCCATCTCCTGCATCTTCGTGGAGCTGAAATAGAAGACGCTGGACGTGAAGTCGTGGTCGTACTCGAGGATCTTCCGTTGCGTGACGTCGTAGAAGATCACGATCATCAGCGGAATGAAGAGAAACGACGCGACGCGTCCGATCGCTTGCAGAAACGCTTCCAGCGCCTCGCTGACGCGCATCAGGAAAGGCATGGGCCGCACCCTTTGTCGGAGGGAAGGCGGCCGGCGAGGGTCGCCCGCGCCGGCAGTTCTTGCGTGCAGAACGGGGCGCGGGACCGGTCAGACCGGCCCCGCGCCGTCATGCACCGAGCCGGGCGTCAGTCGAGATCGCCCGCACGCAGGTAGCCGCGGTCGCCCCAGGACCTGTAGTTCTCCCGGAACTCGCTCAGCGAGGCCCACACCTTGGCGAAGGTCTCGTTCTTCGTCTGCTCGGCGATCACCTCGTCCCACGCGGCCTTGAGGGCCTTGAGGATCTCGGGCGACCAGCGATGGATGGTCACGCCCTTGGACTCGATCTCCTTCAGCGCGGAGAACTGGATCGCCTCGCCTTCCGCGAAGCCATAGGCGAGGTTGGCGTCACAGACCGTCTGGAAGATCGCCTTCTGCTGGTCGCTGAGGCCGTCCCACTCGTCCTTGTTCATCATCAGGTCGAACAGGGTGGTCTGCTGGTGCCAGCCCGGCAGGTAGTAGTGCTTGGCGACCTGGTAGAAACCGAGGTTGAGGTCGATGGCCGGCATCGAGAACTCGGTCGCGTCGATGGTCCCGAGCTCCAGAGCCGGGAAGATGTCGCCGCCCGCCAGAAGCTGGGTCGACACGCCCATCTTGTTCATGACCTGCGCGCCGAGGCCGAAGAAGCGCATCTTCAGGCCCTTCAGGTCGTCGACCGTATTGATTTCCTTGCGGAACCAGCCCGAGGCTTCCGGCGCGATCAGGCCGCAGATCAGCGACTTGATGCCGTGCTTGGCATAGACCTCGTCCATGAGCTGCTGGCCGCCGCCGAACTTCATCCAGGCGAGGTATTCGCCCGCCGACGGACCGAACGGCACGGCGGCGAAGAGCGCCAGCGCCGGCTCCTTGCCGATCCAGTAGCCCGGCGTCGACCAGGCCGCCTGAACGGCGCCCGACGCGACGGCGTCGAAGGCCTCGAGCGCGGGAACGATCGCGCCCGGCTCCTGGAACTTCACGTTGATCTGGCCGCCGGACACGGTCTTGAGCTGTTCCTCGATCCGCACGCCGAGCGAGCCAAGCTGCTTCAGCGAACTGGGATAGGTGCTCTGCATGTCCCAGTTGATCGACTGGGCCGACGCGGCCCCCGTCGCAAGTCCGGCGGCAAGAACCGTCGCGCCGGCAAGCCGCGCAATGCTGGAAAGGGTCATCCGATTTTCTCCCTGTACGCGTTATGCCGGGGGACTCTGACCCCTCCGGCCGAAGCGAGATCGCCGCCTGCCCCTTCCGCCGGTCGCGGCGGAAGCTCCCGTAGGCCTTGCAGCGGTCACCCGCAGTCATGCGGGGCATGCAAGAGAGGTGGCCGGAAAGGTTGGTTGACTTCTGAGCCCCTCTCACCCCGTGCGTAACGGTACACGGCGGCGATGCGATCTCCAAGCCCCGCGCACTAGGGCTTTCGGCGCATACGCGGCCTTGCTCCCGGCGCGGTTGCTTGGCACCTTGAAGACCGTGCCGGCGGCCCGGGGGCAGCCGGAAGTTGCATGGGAAGGGGAGCGGGCGGTGTCCGGATCGCAGGGCATGTGTCAAGACGCCCGCAGGCGGCACAGGCGGGCGGAAGCGTGAGCCGCCCCGCGAGGCCGGAAGCCACGCCGCGCGGCGACGGGCGCATCGCGCTTGCCGGCGACTGGACCATGGCGACGCTGGCGGACGCCGAGCGCGCACTCGGGGCCGTTCATGCCGCGCGCGATCGCGGGCCGGTCACTTTGGATGTCTCGGGCCTGGGACGCCTCGACACCGGGGGCGCCTATCTGCTGCGCCGGCTCGAAGCGGAGCGGGGCGTCGGCATCGACGGCGCGTCCGAGGGCCAGCGGCGGCTTCTCGATCTCGTCGAAGCGGCCGAGGTAAGGACGGAGCGGCCCAGGCCGCCGGGCGCTCTGGTGCGCACCGTGACGATGCTCGGCGCTCGGGTCGCGGGAGAGATTGCGGATTCGCGCGATCTCGTCGCCTTTTTCGGCCTGGCGCTCGCCCGGCTGGGGCGGATGCTGATCGCGCCGCGGCGTTTCCGGTTCACCTCGCTCGTGCATCACATGCAGGAGGCGGGCCTCGCCGCGGTGCCCATCGTCAGCCTGATCTCCTTCCTGATCGGCGTCGTGATCGCCTACATGGGGTCGGTGCAGCTGCGCGCCTTCGGGGCCGAGGTGTTCGTCGTCAACCTGATCGCCATCGCCGTGCTGCGGGAGCTTGGCATCCTGCTGACGGCCATCGTCATCGCGGGCCGCTCGGGAAGCGCCTTCACGGCGGCCATCGGTTCCATGAAGGTGCGCGAGGAGGTGGACGCCATGCGGGTCATCGGCCTCGACCCGATGGAGGTGCTGGTGCTGCCGCGGGTGCTGGCGCTCGTGCTGATGCTGCCCGTCCTGGGCGTGATCGCCGACGTGGTCGGACTGATCGGAGGCGGGCTGATGTCGTGGATCTCGCTCGGCATCTCGCCCGGCATGTTCCTTACCCGCCTGCACGAGACGACCGACGTCTGGCACTATGCGGTCGGCCTCATCAAGGCGCCGTTCTTCGCCATGATCGTCGGGATCATCGGCTGCTACCAGGGCTTCCAGGTCTCGGGCAGCGCGGAATCGGTCGGGCGCCTGACCACACAGTCGGTCGTGCGGGCGATCTTCCTGGTGATCGTGGCGGACGCGCTGTTCGCGATCCTGTTCGTGGAGCTGAACATATGAGCGGCGCCAGCGATCCGCGCCGCGAGGCGGTGATCGAGGTGCGCGGCGTCACCAACCGCTTCGGCGCCCAGGTCGTGCACGACCGGCTCGACCTCGACGTCTACCGCGGAGAGATCCTTGGCGTGGTGGGCGGCTCGGGGACGGGCAAGTCGGTGCTTCTGCGCACCATCGTCGGGCTGAACAGGCCGAAGGAGGGCGAGATCCGGGTCTTCGGCACGGACGTGTTGCGCGCGCCCGATGCCGAGCGCCGGGAGATCGAGCGGCGCTGGGGCGTCCTCTTCCAGGACGGTGCGCTCTTCTCCTCGCTGACCGTACGCCAGAACGTCGAGGTGCCGATGCGCGAACACCTCGGGCTGTCGCCGGCGCTCCGTGCGGAAATCGCCGAACTGAAGGTGGCGCTGGTCGGCCTGCCGCCGGAAGCGAACGACAAGTACCCTTCGGAATTGTCCGGGGGGATGCGCAAGAGGGCGGGGCTGGCGCGTGCGCTGGCGCTCGACCCCGACATCCTGTTCCTCGACGAGCCGACGGCAGGTCTCGACCCGATCGGCGCGGCGGCGTTCGACACGCTGCTGCGCGGCCTGGGCGAGACGCTGGGCCTGACCGTGTTCCTGGTGACGCACGATCTCGATACGCTCGTGGCGACGACGGACCGCATTGCGGTGCTGGCGGAGAAAAGGGTGCTGGTGACCGGCACGATGGAGGATATGGTGCGGCAGGATCACCCGTGGATCCGGGAGTATTTCTGCGGTCCGAGGGCGCGTGCGGCACGCGGTGCCGCGGCAGATCGGAGTTGAGGGCGAAGTCGGCATGGAAACCCGCGCGAACCATTTCCTGATCGGGCTGTTCACGCTGCTGGGCATCGCGGTGGGGACCGGGCTGCTGATCTGGTTCGCGAACGTGCAGGTGACGCGCGAGTTCGCCTATTACGACATATTGTTCGAGAACACGGCCGGCCTCTCACGCGCGGGCGACGTGCGCTACAACGGCGTGCTCGTGGGACAGGTGACCGACATCTCCATCGATTCCCGCGATCCCGGAAAGGTCCGCGTACGCGTGGAGGTGGGCGCCGACACGCCGGTGAACGAGGACACGGTCGCAACGCTCGAACTGCAGGGGGTGACGGGGGTCTCCTTCGTTTCGCTGCAGGGCGGGGGGCCGGAGTCGCGGCCGCTCGAACCCGGCCCGGGCCAGCGCTATGCGGAGATCCCGTCGAAGGGATCGGCATTCCAGGACGTGCTGACGGCGGTGCCGGAACTGATGACGCGCGCCATCGACCTGCTGGAGGAGGTTCGCGAGATCGTCAATGACGAGAACAAGGCGCGGATCGCCTCGATCCTGAAGAACGTGGACGACGCGACGGCGGACCTGACCGTGACGCTGCAGGAGGTGCGCGCGCTGACCGGGGATCTGGGCGTCGTGGTCGGCGACGTCCGGGGCTTCACGGGCAACCTGGGCGAGCTGACGGACGCGGCCGGAAAGACCATCCGGACCACGGACGAGACGATGGCGGCGGCGCGCGCCGCGATCGAGCGTGCGAACGCGGCGATCGGCACCGTGGACCGGCTGGTCGAGGGCGAGGTATCGCTGCTGGTCGGCGACCTGCGCGGTGCGACGAACCGCGCCAACGCGGTAATGGACGAGGCGGCGTCGGCCATCGCCGGTGTCAGCGGGCGGGTGGAGACGCTCTCGGCGACGGCGGAGGAGACATTGTCGGCCGCCACCGAAACCTTTGCCGCCGCGAACCGGACGCTGGCCGGAATCGACAGGCTGCTGGAAGGTACCGATGGCGTGATCGCCGAGGCGCAGACCGCGTTCGCCACGGCGAACCGTGTCCTCGACGAGGACATCGCGCCGTTGTCGGGCGACGTGCGCCGCTCCGTCGAGACGGCGAACGCGGCCATCGAACGCACGGCGGGCCTGCTGGAGCGCGAACTGCCCGCGATCACGCGCGACGTACGCAGCGCGGTGGGGCGCGCCGACAGCTTCGTGGGCGAGCTGGAGGGACTTGTGCGGGACAACCGCGAGCCGCTCAACGACTTCATCCAGTCCGGCCTGCCGCAATTCGTCCGCTTCATGCAGGAGGCGCGGCAGCTTGTCCTGAACCTTGAGCGGCTGACGACGCGGATCGAGGCCGACCCGGCCCGCTTCCTTCTCGGCACCCAGGCACCGGAGTACCGACCGGAATGAGACGACACGGCCCGACCCTCGCCCCCATCGTGCTGCTGGCCCTCGCCCTGGCGGGATGCGGCACGCTTCCGCTGCCGGGAACGGCGCCGGCCGATCTCTACGACCTGTCGCCGAAGAACACGTTCTCCGCCGACCTGCCCGAGGTGCGCTGGCAACTGGTGATCGAGGAGCCGGTGGCCACAAGCTCGGTCAACACAAGCCGGATCGCGCTGAAGCCCAGCAACCTGGAGGTGCGGTATTTCGCCGACGCGCAATGGGTCGACCGGGCGCCGAAGATGATCCAGTCGCTGCTGGTGGAATCCTTCGAGAACAGCGACCGCATCACCTCCGTGGGGCGGCAGGCCGTCAACCTGACGTCCGATTTCCGGATGATGGGCACGCTGCGCGAGTTCCAGGCGGAATACGTCAAGCTGGGCGACATTCCCGAAATCCGGGTCACGCTGAACCTGAAACTGGTGCGCGAGCCTCAGGGCCAGATCGTCGCCGCCCGCACCTTCGAGGAACGTGTGATGGCGGAGACGAACACGATGCCGGACATCGTGCACGCCTTCGACCGGGCGCTCGGCAGCGTCCTGAAGAGCAGCGTCGAGTGGGCACTGCGCGCGATGAAGGATATCGGCGTACCGGAAAAGAGCCGAGCGCCGGCCTGACCGGCCCGGATCCGCCGCGCCTGGCGATTGCGCGGCTACTCCTCGGCCTCCGCCTCCGCCTCCGCGGCGTCTGCGTCCTCCGGCTGCGCGTCGCGCGCGGCGGCAAGCAGCTGGGCGATGACGGTCACGTCGGTCGCGGGCAAGGCCTCGCCTTGCGCCTCCAGCCCCTCGGCCTCGTTCAGGGAGGCGCTCAGCTTCGCGTGGTGTGCGATATAGCGGTCGGCATATTTCCGGAACTCCTCGCTGGCGCCGTAGGCGGTCGCCAGATGTTCCCGCCGGTCCGTCGCCCAACGGATGAAGTGAAGGGTGAACACGTCGCGCTCGCCGTTCATGTAGCGCCGCCAGTTCGCCACCGGCGGATTGGTGCCGAGCAGCCGGTTGAGGTCGATCGTCAGCGCGTGCAGCCCCTCGAGCTGGGTCTTGAGGCCCTTCGGAAGCTCCAGCGCGAGCGAGGAGGGCAGTTCCTCCAGCGGTTCGTCCGGGGCGCCGGTGCCGTCCCAGTCCGCCTCCTCCTCCTCCTCGTCCTGCCCGGCAGGGGTCACCGCCATTGCCGCCTCGCGCGTGGGGGCGGGCTCCGCGCGATGCGCTTCGGGGACAGTGTCCTCGGCGTCTGCGCCATCGAGCCCGTGCCGGTCTTCCTCCGCCAGACCCTCCTCCTCGCCGTCGGCGAGGTCCAGCTCGAACGTCTCCTCCGGCACCGGCGCCTGCTCCGGCCCACGGTCGAGGTCCGCTGCCTCCCTCCCGTCTTCCTGCCCGTCCCCCCCGTCTGGCACGCCCAGGTGCAGCGACCCGGCCTCGCGCGTCTCCGCCGGCGCATCCGGGAGGACTTCGGCCTCCGTGCCGCCGGCGTCCGCCCGTTCGTCGGCGACGTCCAGCAGGTCGGATGCGAGGGGGTAGCGCGGGGCGGCGGTTTCTTCCTGCGCGTCCTCGCCGGGGCCGCGCGGGGGCGCGTTGTCCGCGGCCGCCTTCTTCATCAGCGCAAGCGCCTTCGCGGCGTCCTGGGTGGACCGGTGATGGGCGAGATAGGCGGTCAGTTCCTCGAGCGGGCTCAGCGGGCGTCCATCCGCCCCGGTGCGGGCGGGCCTGTCACCGGCGGCGGCGCCGGGCTCCTCCTCGCGTGCGCCGGACAGCGCCGCGCCGATCTCCGCCAGGGCTGCGGCATCGGCACTGTCGCGGCGCGGCACTGCCGCGGCGGCATCCGGTGCCTCCTGCGCGTCCGACCCGAACATCCGGGCGACCTGGTTCGCCTCGTTGCCGAGCAGGTGCGCGACGTCGCGCAGCGCCTCGCGCTCGGCGGCGAGATGCTTCTCGATCTGCTGGGCCTCGGTCCCGATCTGGCGGCCCGCCGCCTGGACGGCGGAAATCTGCTCGGCCAGCCGGTCCTCGATGTCCTTCATCGTGCGGTCGAGCCCGTCGAGCGCCGACGCCATCGCCTGGATCCGCCGCTCGAACCCGGCGGCGGCGGTGTCCGCCTCCTCGCCGGCGAAGGCCATGGGTGCGCTGAGCCGCCGGGTGGCGTGGGTCAGTTCCGTGGCGATTCGCGACAATGCTGCGGCCCGGTGCAGCGAGAGCGCCGCGATCCACAGGAACAGGGGCGGCAGAATTCCGAGGATGACGAGGGAAGCAACGACGTGCGGCGCGAGGCCCCAGTTCGCCGGGTTCAGTCCGGCCTCTGCGCCAATGCCGAAATAGCCGCGGACATAGGCGATCACCGCGCCGATCCAGACAATCGAAAACACGGCGACGACAAAATAGATGGCGCCCGTCGCGCCGCCGCCAATCTCCTTGCGTTCCCGCCTGTCGCCCGAGCCCTGAGTCATCGTCACGTTCCGCTCACCCCTGCTTGACCCCTGACACTGCATTACACTATCCGCCCTGTGCGCGTCCACGCAGGCGGGCATGCGGATACCTCCGTATGCGCGATGCGTGTGGGCGAGGCACACCAGGGCGGGGGAGCGGGCATGAAGCGCGAGGGGCGGCGGCTGCCGACTGCGGCGCAGCGGCGATATCTGGAACGGGGCCTGACGCAGCCGGGCGGCAAGCTGCCGCTGTTCGACGGCGAGGGGCGGGTTGTCGACGCACGGACCGTGCGCGCCTGCGTCGAGGCGGGCTGGGCCGAACCCTGGTTCCACAATCCGCTGAAGCCGGACTGGCTTGTCTGCCGCCTGACCGACGCCGGCCGAAGGGCTGCGGCGCGCGGGGGACGCGCAGGCACGGGCCGCTGAGCGCCGGCGCGCTTTGCGCCGCGCGTTAACCGCCGGGCAAGGCGCCCGGGCGCACACTCCGGAGAGGTTGTCATCTTCCGGGAAGCGTCATGGTTCAGGGTACGGGCGAGAGTGCGCAGGGTGCGGTGGCGGCAGAGGCGAACGTCATCGACGAGGCGCACCTGATGCACTACACGCTCGGCGATCAGGCACTGGCGTGCGAGATCCTCGAACTCTTCG
Source organism: Alphaproteobacteria bacterium (assembly GCA_033844555.1). GTDB lineage: Bacteria > Pseudomonadota > Alphaproteobacteria > Futianiales > Futianiaceae > Futiania. The sequence goes on from JAJLJT010000219.1 coordinate 14,794, forward strand.
TGGCGCAGGTCGACATCTATCTCGATCAGCTCGGCAACGCGGGCGACGACCTTGCGTGGCACGAGGCGGCGCACAGCCTGAAGGGCTCGGCCCGCGCGATCGGTGCGCAGGCGCTCTCGGCGCAGGCGGCTGCGGCGGAAACGGTGCGCTACGAGGACGAGGACGTCCGGGCCCGGCACCTGGAGGTGCTGGCGGCCAGCGTGGACGACGTGAAGCGCGCCGCGGCGGGCTACCTCCGGCGTGTCAGGGCCGCCTGAGCCGCGGCCTTCCCGCGCACCCGGCTTAACAAGACACGGTCCGCCGTCTAAGCTCTCCTCAACGGCAGTTTCTGCGAGGACAGGGCCTGTGACTTTCACGGTGACGTTCTGGGGCGTGCGCGGATCCATCGCCTGTCCGGGGCCGCGCTATGTGCGCTACGGCGGCAATACGAGTTGCATCGAGGTGACCGCCGGCGACGAGACGTTCATTCTGGATTCGGGAACCGGTATCCGCGAGCTGGGCCTGTCCCTGATGAGGCGGGACCGCAGCCGCGCCACGCTGCTGTTGACCCACACGCACTGGGACCACATCAACGGCTTCCCGTTCTTCACGCCGGCCTATCATCCGGAGCGGTCGCTGCGGATCATGGCCGGGCATCTGCCCGCGCACCTCCAGATCGGCAAGGTGCTGTCGGAGCAGATGTCGAAGCCGTTCTTCCCCGTGCCCATCGGGATCATGAAGGCCGCCATGACCTTCGACGACTTCACCGCCGGCGACCGGTTCCAGCTGGGCGGCGGGACCCGCGTCGCGACGGCCGCGCTCAACCATCCGGACGGCGCCTGCGCCTACCGGCTGGAGCACAAGGGCCGGTCGGTCTGTTACGTCACCGATACGGAGCACCTGCCGGGGCAGCCGGATCAGGCGATCCTCGGCCTGATCGAGGGGGCGGACCTGGTGATCTACGACTGCACCTACACGGATGCGGAGTTTCCGGCCAAGGTCGGCTGGGGGCATTCGACATGGCAGGAGGCGGTGCGCCTGTGTCAGGCCGCGAACGTGCGGCGGCTCGCCATCTTCCACCACGATCCGGACCACGACGACCCCTTCATGGATGCGGTTGCGGCGGATGCCCGCGCGATGTGGGACGGGGCTTTCGTCGCGCGCGAGGGGATGAGCGTCACGCTCGACTGACGGCGCCTCCCGCCGGCCCCGCCTGCCGCTTCGGATCGCGGCGGGTCTTGAAAGACTGTGACAATCGGCCGAGATGCGCTATGTCAGCGCCGCCCCCATTTCGAACCTGCCCTGCCCAGCGGAAGCGTACATGGCCAAGATCACCTACATCGAATTCAACGGAACCCCGCACGAACTGGAGGTCGCCGAAGGCCTCTCCGTGATGGAAGGGGCGGTGAAGAACGCCGTGCCCGGCATCGACGCCGATTGCGGCGGCGCGTGCGCCTGCTCGACATGCCACGTCTATGTGGATCCGGCCTGGGCGGAGAAGGTCGGCAAGCCGTCCGAGATGGAGGAAGACATGCTCGACTTCGCCTTCGACGTGCGCGAGAACTCGCGCCTGTCCTGCCAGATCCGCGTCACCCGGGAGCTGGACGGCCTGGTCGTCCGCATGCCCGAAAAGCAGTTCTGATCCGATGGAACGGGCAGAGGTGACCCCACCGGTACAGGCCGAACCCGGCGCGGAACATCGCACGGACGCGGTGATCGTCGGTGCGGGTCCGGTTGGGCTTTTTGCGGTGTTCGAGCTTGGTCTGCTGGACATCAAGGCGCACCTGATCGACGTGCTGGAGGTTCCGGGCGGGCAATGCGCGGAGCTTTATCCGGAGAAGCCGATCTACGACATTCCGGCGCTGCCGGTGGTGACGGGCCAGGAACTGACCGACCGGCTGATGCAGCAGATCGCGCCGTTCGAGCCGGTCTTCCACCTTGGCCAGACGGCGGAG
>JAJLJT010000220.1:0-4845 GCA_033844555.1 Alphaproteobacteria bacterium
TGATCCTGCGCCTTGTCGCGGAGGCCGACGCGCTGATCGAGGGCTACCGCCCCGGCACCATGGAGAAACTGGGCCTCGGCCCCGAGGACTGCCTCGCGGCCAACCCGCGGCTGGCTTACGTCCGCATGACCGGCTGGGGCCAGGACGGACCGCTGTCGCACATGGCGGGTCACGACCTCAACTACATCGGGCTGTCGGGCGCGCTGTCGCTTTTCGGGGAGCAGGGAAAACTCGCCTCCGGCCTGCCGCCGCTCATCGGCGACATGGGGGGCGGCGGCCTCTTCATGGCGTTCGGCTTGCTTGCGGCCGTGATCGAGGCGCGCCAGTCCGGCAAGGGCCAGGTCGTCGACGCCGCCATCGTGGACGGGTCGGCGAGCCTCTATGCCCTGCTCAAGGCGCTGGCGGTCGCGGGCGGCGGCCAGACCCCGCCCGGCACAAGCACCATCGACGGCGGGCGCCACTTCTACCGCACCTATGTCTGCGCCGACGGGCGTCACGTCGCAGTCGGCGCGATCGAGCCTGCCTTCCGCAAGGTTCTGCTCGAGACGCTGGGCCTCGACAGCGACCCGCGCTTCCTCAGCAACGACATGAAGGACGAGGCTTATTGCACGGAACGGCTTGGCGAAATCTTCGGCAGCCAGCCGCGCGATCACTGGGCCGAACTCTTCGACGGGACCGACGGCTGCGTCACGCCCGTGCTCGACATGGCGGAGGCGGAGACGCACCCCCAGGCCGCCGCGCGGGCCGCCTTCATCGACATCGACGGCGTGATGCAGCACGCGCCCGCACCCCGCTTCAGCCGCACGCCGGGCGCGGTCGCCATCACGGGCGCCGAAGGCTGCCGCAACGCGCCCGAGGCGCTGCAGCCATGGGGCTTCGGCGCGGACGAGATCGCCGCCCTGCGCGCTGCGGGCGCCATCGAGTGAACGGGGCGAGGTGAGGTGCATCGCGGTCACCCGAGCCACCGCTTGCGGCGGCGGTAATGCTTCACCTCGCGGAAGTTGCGCCGCTTGTCCTCGCCGGAGAAGCCCAGGTAGAACTCCTGGACGTCCTGGTTGCTTTCGAGCTGCTCGCGCGTGCCGTGCAGCACGATGCGGCCGCCCTCCATCACATAGCCATAGTCGCACTGGGCAATCGCGGCGCGCGCGTTCTGCTCGACGAGCAGGACGGTCAGCCCCTCCTCCCGCTTGATGCGGCCGATGGCCTCGAACAATTGCTCGACGAGGATGGGGGCGAGCCCCATGGACGGCTCGTCGAGGATCAGCAGCTTGGGCCGCGCCATCAGCGCGCGTCCGATCAGCAGCATCTGCATCTCGCCGCCGGAGAGATAGCCGGCGGTGCGCTTCAGAAGGTCGGGCAGCCGCGGGAAATAGCCGAACACGCGGTCGAGGTCCGCCTTCACCTGCGCCTGGTCGGTGCGCCGGTGGGCGCCCACCATCAGGTTCTGCTCGACGGTCAGGTGCTCGAGGACCTTGCGGCCCTCCAGCACCTGCACGACGCCGCGCCCGAAGATGTCGTAGGGGTCGCCATTGGTGATGTCGGTGCCGTCGAGCGCGATCCGGCCCGCCGTCACCTCCCCCAGGTCGGAATGGAGCAGGCCCGAGATGGCCTTGAGCGTCGTGGTCTTGCCCGCGCCGTTGGAGCCGAGCAGCACGACCATCGCGCCGTCGGGCACCTCCAGGTTTGCCGAGCGCAGCACCTGGATCACGCCGCCGTAGACCACGTCCACATTGCTCAGGGTCAGTCCCATGGGCCTGCTCTCCGTTTTCGCCGTCAGCCGCCGCTTACCACTTCTCGAGCGGCGGAACCGGCATCCAGCCCTCGCCGTAGGGGACGATCTTGCCGCCCTCCACGACCTCGGCCGTCGCCTTGATCTCGCCGATCGGGAAGGGCGCGGTGGTGTCGAAGTCGACCGAGGGGAGCGCCCCCAGCAGCTCTTCTTCCGTGTAGACGCGGTCGAGCAGCGCCGCCCGCATCGCCTCGCCGGTGACGTTGTCGGCCCCCACGGTCTTCACCGCATGCTCCAGCACGCGCAGCGCCAGCAGCGCCTGCGCCGCCGACTGGGCCGTGATCAGGCCCCAGTTGCCGTCCTTCTTGTGCTTCTCGTAGACGTCGCGGATCGGCAGGCCGTCACGCGCGGGCGGCGCGAAGGAGAAGGCGGAGAAGGAGCCTTCCATCTTCGCCAGGTCAATGCCCTTGGCGACCTCGGAGAGGCCGTTGTGCGTGGACGAGATGATCGGCACGTCCGCCCCCAGTTCCTCCAGCGCCTGCGCCGTGGCGATCACCTGCGCCGTGGTGCCGCCGACGAGGATCACGTCCGGCTGGCCGTCCAGCATGGCGCGGATGTTGTTGGTGACGGAGACGGGCGAGGCCTCGACCCATTGCACCTCCAGCACCTCGAAGCGGTCGGGATACATCTCCGCCAGCTTCTGCACGCCCTTCACCTGGTCCACGAAGCCCGCGGACTTCTGCGTGCTGACGGCGCCGATCTTCAGCTTGCCGCCCTTCTTCTCTTGAAGATCGGACATCAGGCCTGCGAACTCGTGGCTGTAGGTCGGCCGGATCGAGTAGTGCCAGCCATCCGGCGCCCAGACGAGACCGACCATCGCCGTGCCGATCAGCATCGGCACCTTGTCGTTCGGCAGGCGCTTCATCAGCGTCACGAGGTCCGGCGAGCCGAAGCCGAGGTGCAGGATCGGCTTGTCGGAACTGAGGATCGCCGGCCAGGTGCGGGCGATCACCGATGCGTCGTAGCGCATGTCGTAGATCTTCACCTGCACCGTGACGCCCAGGTCCTTGCCGACCTCGGCGTTCCACCAGTCGGCGATCGCGTTGATCCCCGACATGGCGTTCGGCATGACATCCGCGAACGGGCCGGAATAGTCCGCGCTCGCACTCATCACGTACTCGGCGGCGGACAGGGGCCCGCTCGCCATCGCCAGCATGGCGCCGGCGACAATCGCGCACTTGTACTTCATGGTCCTTCCTCCCTTTCGTTCCGGGGACTGTCCCGCCCCCGGTCTTGCAGCGCTGGCGTCGATCTTCAGTTGCGCGGGAACGGCCAGAGCTGGAACGCGGTCCGGATCACCGACCACCGGTGAGCCAGTCCGCGCGGTTCGAAAATCAGTGCGACGAGGATGCACCCGCCGAGCACGATGGAGGTGAGCGCGAACAGCATCCCCCCGCCCGCCGCTCCCGACTGGAGCATGACGGTCGCGGCGCTGTGCAGCCCCTCCTGCACCGCGGTAATGAAGACGACGCCCAGGATCGCGCCCACGGGGCTTGCCGCACCCCCGACGATCAGCATCCCGAGGTACCAGACGGAGGCGAAGAGCGTGAAACTCTCCACCGTCACGAACTGCAGGAAATAGGCGGTGCACGCGCCTGCCACGCCCGCGAACAGCGAGCCCGCGAAGAACGCCATGACCTTGGTGCGGAAGACGGGCACGCCCATCACCTCCGCCACCACGTCATTGTCCCGCACCGCCATCAGCGACCGGCCGAAGCGGGTGCGCGGCAGGTTGAAGGCCGCGACCGTGAGCAGGCCGACGAGCACCAGCGTGAAATAGTAGAAATGCACCGGGCTGCCGAGCGTGATGGGGCCGAGGCGCACCGGCTCCACCGCCATGCCGACGAGGCCGCCCAGCCAGTCCATCGGCAGCGCGAAGATCACGATGGGAAACATCACCTGCGCTGCGAGGGTGGTCAAAGCGAGGTAGAAGCCCTTCACCTTCGCCGCCGGCAGCGCGAAGATCACCGACACCGCGCCGGTGATCAGCGCCGCCATCGGGATCACCGCCCAGAACGGCAGGCCGTAGCCCGAGAGCTTGGCCGTGGCGAAGGCGCCCACGCCCACGAAGGCCGATTGCGCGATGTTGATCTGTCCGCCCAGGCCCACGGTGACATAGAGCCCGTAGACCGCCATCAGCGTGATGAACATGTGGGTGAAGACGCCGACCGTGTAAGGCCCCACCGCCTGTGGCAGGATCACGAGGCCGAGGATCAGCAGGCCGAGCCAGACCGTCGCGCGCCGCGTCTTGAGGATGCGCGCCTCGCCCGCATAGGTCTCGAAATGGACGCCGGTGGGGAGCATCTCAGAGCCTCTCGATCTTCTTCCAGCCGAACAGGCCCTGCGGACGGATCAGCAGCACGCCGATCATCACGCAGAAGGGCAGGACGGCGGAGGCTGCGCCATTGGTGTGCGGGTCGAGGTAGGCCATGGCGAGGGCCTCCCCCACGCCGATCAGGATGCCCGCGAGCGGCGCTCCGCGGATCGATTCAAGCCCGCCCAGCAGCGCCACGGGCAGGGCCTTGAACCCGATGGTCGCCACCTCCAGCGAAACGATGCGGCCCGAGAGCAGCACCATGGCCGCAAAGGTCGCGACGATCGCGCCCAGGATCCAGGCGACCGCGATCGCGCCCCTGACCGAGACGCCGAGCGACAGCGCGGTGTTGTGGTCCTCCGCCACCGCGGCGAGCCGCAGGCCCCGGCGCGAGCGGGTGAAGAAGGCATGCAGCCCGAAGGTCAGCGCCACCGTGAACAGCGCGCCGAGGAACAGCCGCGTGTTGATGAGGAAGGGGCCGATCTCGAACGCGCCCTCCGGCAGGATCACGGGGAAGGAGCGCGTCTCCGCCGTCCAGATGAGCTGGGCGAGGCCGCGCAGCAGGATCAGCAGCGCGATGCTCGCCATGAAGATCGCGAAGGCCGGCTGGCCGATCAGCGGGCGGAACACGAACCGCTCCAGGATGAGTCCCAGCACCACGCAGGCGGCAAGCGTCAGGAGGATGCCCACGACGAGCGGAAGCCCCGCGCCCACATGCTCCAGCCCCAGCGTGAAGGTCCAC
>JAJLJT010000221.1:0-5199 GCA_033844555.1 Alphaproteobacteria bacterium
CAGCCGGTCTGCAGGTGCGCATCCTGGTCGCCAGCCAGCTCGACGAGCCGCCGGACGACGAGCGCCGAGCCGAAGTGACCCAGCAGCGAGGTATCGTTGGCAAGCAGAAGACGTAGTTGCGCCATGACCGTTGCTTCTCCGACGCGCGGGCATTCCCGCCGAAACGCCTTCCTTACACGGCTTCCCCCCCGCAACGAAACATGCCATCGATCGTGCCGCGCGTCGCTCATGCGGCGTGGGCATGGATCGAGGACAGGCCCGTGAGCGACCCGACGCCCCAGAATTCGACCCTACCGGCGGACCGCCCCTGGCGGATCCTGCTGCTGTCGGACGGACGGCCGGGGCACTACCGGCAGAGCGAGGCGGTCACGATGGCGCTGGCCCGGCGGCACGCGCTCGCTGTCGACCGGCAGGAGATCCGTTTGCGACGGGGAAAGCTTGCGCGTCCGCTCGGCTGGCTGTTCGCCAGCGGTCTGCTCTCGGCGCGGGGCCTGCTTTCGCTGGCCTACGGCCTCGATGCGGGCCATCTCCCGCGGCCCGACCTGGTGGTGAGCACCGGGGGAACCACCCGGCTCGCCAATGTTGCGCTGGCCCGGCACTATCGCGTCCCGAACGTCTATGCCGGGACGCTGCGCGGTCTCCCGCCGCGGCTGTTCTCGGCCATACTCCTGCCCTACCGCGAGGCGGAGGGCCGGACGCACCATGTCATCACGCTCAAGCCCTCTCCGGTCGACCCCGACGACATGCCTCCTGCCCGCCCCTGGACCGGCACAGCGGCGGAGGAAGGGCACAGGATCGCCGTGCTGGTCGGCGGTCCCTCGGGCGCGCACCGGTTCGCCGACGCGGACTGGGAGGGCCTGCTCGGGCTGCTGGGCCATACCGGGTGGCCTTCGGGCGTGCGGCTGCTGGTGACCAACTCCCCGCGCACGCCGGAGCCAGTGAGCGACCGCCTGGCCGAGGCGGCCCGGGAGCACCCCGCCCTCATCGAGGAGTTCGTGGATTTCCGCACCGCGGGGCCCGGCTCGATCCTCGGGCTGCTCTCCCGCGCGGATGCGGTGCTCTGCACCGAGGATTCCTCCTCCATGATCGTGGAGGCGATCTGCGCACGGCGCCCCGTTGTCGCGCTGGTGCCCGAGGGGCGCAGCCTGCGGGCGGACGAGGCGCGGATGCTCGACGATCTGGCCGCCGATCGCCTCATGGCGCCCGTACCCCTCAAGGCCGCCAATCCCGGCGGCCTTGTCGCGGCGCTCGCGGACCTGCGCCCGCTCGCGGCGAACCCGCTCGACACGCTGGCCGACGCCATCCTGGGTCAAATCGACCGGACGGCGCGCCGGTAGGGCCGCTCAGGCTGCGTCCAGGGCACGCAGCCTGATAATCGCGTCGCGCGCGGCCATACCTGCGGCAATACCGAGGGCTGCGGCCCGTTCGTTGACGTGCGAGACGATGCCGTCCTCGAAGCTCGACAGCGCGTCGCCGATCCGCGCACTGTCCGTGGAGACCGTGAAGGCCGCAACGCCGCGCGCGTCCAGCACCGGCAGCCGCGTGATGCCCCAGCCGTCGGCGCCCACGCCCGCATCGTTGAACACGGCGGCGAAGGCGTCGGCCTTGAGCGCCTTGGCGGGGTTGTTGCCGATCAGCCCGCCGTGCGATCCCGTGACCACGATCCGGCCCGCGTCCTCCGGCCCGACCAGCGAGGCGGAGTCGCAGAGCACGACAATCCGGCCCGGCCCCGGCAGGTCGAGGATGCGCCGCGCCTCTTCCCCCGGCTTCGCTCGCGGCCCGCTGGCAAGCGGGGCGTGCGTGAGCAGCCGCGCCGCCTCCAGGCAGGTCATCCCTGGACTCACCCCGGCGGCCGCAGCCAGTGCATTCGCCCGCGAAATCCGCCCGCGCGCCAGCATGTCGCCGGTCTCGCCGATCCGGCAGGTATCGTGCGCCACGACTGCAGCCGCGACCCCTGCCGCCTCGCACAAGGCAAGAGAGCCATAGCCCGCACCGTCGCGGCCACCGCCCGCGTCGTTCAGGATGACGGCCCGCGCGCCCGCAGCGAGCGCCAGTTGCCCCGGGTAGATCCCGCCGTGCGACCCGGAGATGACGACGGCGCCCTCTGCCTCGGGCGGCAGCAGGGTGATCGTGTCGGCGGCCACGACACCGTCGGGTAGGGCTGACTGGATATCACGGTCGGTCATGCGGGCGGCGGGACCATTGAGGTGATTGACGGCAAAAAGTTCCGAAAATAGGATTCACACATTCCGCTTGACGGAACAATGAAGAACGGATCCGAGGCCCGCGCAACGGGCATCTGGCAAAATGCCCGAACGGGGAGGGGTGCCTTGGAGGCGGAAGCGTCCGTCAAGTCGGTGCAGCGCGCGGCCGATATTCTCAAGCTGCTGGCCGGGCAGCCCGTGACGGGCTGCCGCCTGTCCGACGTCGCGCGCGAGGCGGGTCTCGGCAAGACGACGACGCACCGGCTTCTGGCGGCTCTCGTCGACGCAGGCTTCGCCTACCAGGACAGCCGCGACCGCCGGTATCATCTGGGTTACGAACTGATCCGGCTCGGCCACCTCGCGACGCGGTACGACATCGCCGAAGTTGCCCGCCCGGCGCTGCTGCGGCTGGCGCGCGAGACCGGGGACACCGTGTTCCTGTCGGCCCGCGAGGGGCTTGAGGCCGTCTGCCTGGACCGCCAGGTGGGAGATTTTCCGATCAAGACGCTCACACTCGACGTGGGCGACCGGCGTCCGCTCGGCGTGGGCGCGGGTTCGCTCGCCCTGCTCGCCTTCCTGCCCGGGGAGGAAATCGCGGAGGTCGTGCGCGGCAACGAACCCAGGCTCACGGCCTATCCCGCCTTCTCACCAGCGGCCCTGCTGCAGCTTGCCGCGGAGACGCGGGCCCGCGGCTACGCCCACAATGACGGGCGGATCGTCTCGGCCATGGCGGCGGTCGGCGTGCCGGTGTTCGACCCCAGGGGACGCGTCGCCGCCGCTCTCAGCCTTGCCGCCATCAACGAACGCATGAGCGCCGAGCGGATCGTATGGCTTGTCGCGCTGCTCAAGGAAGAAGCCCGCGCGCTGGAGGCCCGGCTGGCCGGCGGCGGGAAAGGGATACAGCCGGAGAGGAAGGGAGCCGCATGACCGCGAGGACTGCCGAAAGCCCCGGCGCACCGCCAAACTTCGACCGGCAGCGGCTGCTCGACCAGTACCGGATGATGTGCCGGATCCGCGCGTTCGAGGAGGCGGCGGTCGGCGCCATCTCCGACAAGCTGGTGCTGGGCGCGATCCACCCCTCCATCGGGCAGGAGGCCGTGGCAGTCGGCGTGTGCGGCACGCTGGACCGGGCCGATATCCTGCTCTCCACCCATCGGGGCCACGGCCATACCATGGCCAAGGGCGCCGATCCGGTCGCCATGATGTGCGAGTTGTTCGGCCGCGCGGGCGGATGCTGCTCCGGCAAGGGCGGCTCCATGCACATCGCCGACTTCGAGGTGGGCATGCTCGGCGCCAATGGCGTCGTGGGCGCGAACATCACCATCGCCGCGGGCGCGGCGCACGCCATCAAGCTGAAGGGCGAGGACAGGGTGGTCGCCTGCCTGTTCGGCGACGGCGCGATCAATCGCGGCCCGTTCCTCGAGGGCCTCAACTGGGCACAGGTGTTCGGCCTCAACGTGCTCTTCGTGTGTGAGGACAACGTGTTCTCCTCCACCACGCGAACCAGCACCATGACCGCGGGCCCGGGCGCTGCCGCACGCGCCGAGGCCATCGGCATTCCGGCGGTCGAGGTCGACGGCAACGACGTGCTGGCGGTCGAAGCGGCGACGAAGGAGCTTCTGGCCGACGTGCGGCGCGGCCAGCCCCGCTTCCTCGTCGCCAAGACCTACCGTCTGACCGGCCATACCGGGGTCGACCCCGCGCCCTACCGTCCGGCGGAAGAGGTGCAGGAGGCATGGACCCGCGACCCCATCGCACGGGCGCGCGCGATGCTGGAAACCGCCGGATACGAGGCCGGCGACCTGGCCGCCATCGCCGCCGCGGCCCAGCGGGAGATGCGCGCGGCCTACGACACGGCCCGGGCCGCGCCCTGGCCCGACAGCGATCTCGCCTATGCCGACGTGCAGGATGTGGGCGACCCGAGAATGGTGGCCTTCTGATGGGACGGATGACCTATATCGACGCCGCGCGGCAGACGCTGGCGGAGGAGATGCGCCGCGACCCGACGGTCTGGGCGGTCGGCGAGGATCTGGGCCGCGGCGGCGTGTTCACTCAGTACAAGGGCCTGGTGGAGGAGTTCGGACCGGACCGAATCTCGGACGCCCCGATCTCGGAGGCGGCGATCCTCGGCGCCGCGGTTGGCGCGGCGATGATGGGAACGCGCCCCGTGGTGGAGATGCGCTTCTCCGACTTCGCGCTGTGCGCCGTCGACGAGCTGGTGAACCAGGCGGCCAAGGCGCGCTACATGTTCGGCGGCCAGTCGCGGGTGCCCATGGTCGTGCGCGAGCCGATCGGCATGTGGCGCTCGTCGGCCGCGCAGCACTCGCAGTCGCTGGAGGCATGGTACGCGCACATTCCCGGCCTCGTGGTCGTCACGCCGGCGACGCCCGCGGACCTGCGCGTGTTGCTGGCGGGTGCGATCCGCTGCGACGATCCGGTCGTGTTCATGGAGCACAAGGATCTCTGGGCGCTGGAAGGCGAGGTGCCGGACGGCCCCGTCGGCGGCGATCCCATCGCTGAGCTGGGCCGCGCCCGCATCGCGCGGGCCGGCACCGACCTGACCGTCGTGAGCTGGTCAGCCGCGGTCCACGGTGCGATGGCGGCGGCCGAAACGCTCGGCAAGGAGGGCATCTCGGCGGAGGTCGTCGACCTTCGCACGATCTGGCCCTGGGACCGCGAGGCGGTGCTCGCCAGCGTGCGGCGGACCGGCCGCCTGCTCGTCGTGCACGAGGCGGTCGCCGCAGGCGGCTTCGGCGCGGAGATCGCGGCGACGGTCGCGGAAACCCTGCACGGGGATCTGCGTGCGCCGGTCCGGCGCCTCGGCGCGCCGCGCATTCCGATCTCCTATGCGCCCCCCCTGGAGGACCGCGTGCGGGTCACGCCCGAGGCGATCGCCACGGCGGCTCGCGGCATGGTCGGCCAGCCGGAGGCCGCCAACGGCTGAGGCAGGCCCAAGACAAACAAGAAGCCGGCACAACGAACACAGGCATCGAGC
>JAJLJT010000222.1:0-3720 GCA_033844555.1 Alphaproteobacteria bacterium
GCGCGGGGAGCGTCAGGCGTTGCGCAGCGCGCCGAGCAGAAACGCCATGTCCTCCGGAAGCGGGGCGGAGAAGCGCATCTCCTCGCCCGTGCGCGGATGCCGGAAGCCCAGCGTCGCCGCGTGCAGCGCCTGGCGGGGAAACTCCTCGACCAGCGGGCGGATGCGCGGGGAAAGCGTGCGGGCCAGCGTCTTGTGTTTGCCGCCATAGACGCCGTCGCCGATCAGCGGATGGCCGATGTGCGTCATGTGCACGCGGATCTGGTGCGTCCGGCCCGTCTCCAGCCGGCACTCGACGAGGCTTGCCACGGGCGCATCGGCCGGGCCGAAGCGTTCCAGCACGCGGAAGTGCGTGACCGCGGTCTTGCCGCCCGATTTCACCACCGCCATCTTCTTGCGGTTCGTCGGGCTGCGGCCGATCGCGCCCTCGATCCGTCCCCACGGGCCCTTGATGAGGCGGCGGCCGGTGGGGCTCCAGTCCGCGACAGGGGGCGCGCCCCAGACGATGGCGCGATAGCTGCGCTCGGTCGTGTGGGCGGCGAACTGCTCCGACAGGCCCAGGTGCGCGCCGTCGTGCTTGGCGACGACCATCAGGCCGCTGGTCTCCTTGTCGATCCGGTGCACGATGCCCGGCCGCTTGACCCCGCCGATGCCGGAGAGGCTGTCGCCGCAATGGGCGATCAGCGCGTTGACGAGCGTGCTCTCGGGGCTGCCGGGAGCGGGATGCACGACGAGGCCTGCGGGCTTGTTCACGACCAGCAGGTCGGCATCCTCGTGCACGATGTCGAGCGGGATGTCCTCGCCCGAGGGCAGCGGATCGTCGGGCGGCGGGACGACCACCTCCACCTCGTCGCCGGCGCCGACGCGCGTGCTCGCATCGACGGCTGCGCGGCCTGAGACACTGACGAAACCCGTCTCGATCAGGCGCTGAACCCGGCTTCGCGATAGATGGGGCAGGGACGCGGTGATATACCGGTCGAGCCTTTGACCCGCATCCGCGTTTCCGACCGTGAGGAGGTGTTCGTCCCCGATGTCCGACAGCATGACCGGCCCCGCTCAGACCACGGACACGTCGCAGGACCCGCCGCAGCCCGGCGCGAACGACGACAGGACGTACCGCATTCTCAAATGGGTCGTCATCGTCATGGGCGTGCTGCTCGTGGTCGGCTTCGTCGTCATCGTGATCGGCATGATCTCCAAGATCCAGGGTTTCACCGGCGCGAACCGGGCGGCGGCGCTGCAGCGTGTGTCCGCGCCTTACGAGGCGGCCGTCACGCTGCCTGCGGGGGCAAGGATTGTCGAGACCGCGGTCGGCGACGGCCTCGTGGTGCTGCGCCTCGAGACGCCCGGAGGTCCCGCTCTCCTCCTGGTCGATCCGCGCACCGGCCGCGCGCGCGGTACGGTGACGCTCACCCCCGCGGAATGACACCGACGCTTGAGATAGGGCCGGAGCATCGCGGCGTCATCCGCGCGGCTGCAAAAAAGGCCTGGCCGGCGGAGGCATGCGGCCTGCTCGTCGGCACGGCGGACCCTGCGCGCATGGTCTGGCGCGTCGCCCAAGTCGTCGAAAGTCCAAATCTGCTCGCGTCCGCCCGCGACGACAGGTTCGAGGTCGATCCCGCCCTGCTGCTGCGCACGCACCGGGAGGCACGGGAAGCGGGGCTTGCGCTCGTCGGTCTCTATCATTCGCACCCGCGCGGGGCCGCCGTACCGTCGGAGACCGACCGGCGGTCGGCCTGGCAGCCGGCTCTCGCATGGGTCATCGTGGCCGGACCGCCTGCTTGGGACGACCTGCGCGCCTTTCTCAACGACGGCACCGACACGGACGCGCACTTCACGGACATGCGGCTCGCGGGCGGGGGATAGGGCGCGCGGCACTCAGGCGACGCTCGGCGGGCGCACCCGTCCGAAGGCGAGGAAATAGCCGTTCCGCAGGCCCGGTTTGCGGTAGGTGAAGGGGGTACCTTCGGGCGTGACGACATGTCCGCCGGCCGCTTCCAGCACCGCCTGTCCGGCCGCCGTGTCCCATTCCATCGTCGGCCCCATGCGCGGGTAGATGTCGGCCTCCCCGGCTGCGATCAGGCAGAACTTGAGCGAGGAGCCTGCCTGCTTCGTCTCGGCCACGGTCAGGCCTTCGAGGAGGCGCGCATCCTCGCGCGAGGTGTGCGACCGGCTGCCGATCGCGGTCCAGCCTGCCGCGGGCGGCGTGCGCGCCGCGATCCCGCGCACCGCGCCATTATCGCTTGCAAACGCCCCGACGCCCGCCGCCCCCCAGAACGCGCGGCCGAGTGCGGGAGCGAGCACGATCCCCGCCGTCGGACGGCCGTCCTCCACGAGCGCGATATTGACCGTGAACTCGCCGTTGCGCCGTATGAATTCCTTGGTGCCGTCCAGCGGATCGACCAGGAAGAAGGGCGCGTCTTCCGGTACCGCATCGCCCGCCTTGAACCGCTCCTCGGTGACGATGTGGATGTCCGGCGCGATCTCCCTCAGGCCCTTGTAGATCACGGCGTCCGCCGCGTGATCCGCCGCCGTGACGGGGGATCCGTCCGACTTGTCGTCCACGTCGAAATCGGTCGCATAGACTTCCATGATCGCCGCACCTGCCGCCTCCGCGATGGGGCGCAGGCGGGCAAGCAGGTTCTGCCGGTCGATCGTGTCGGTCATATGAGGGCGCGCTCGCGAGAAGGTTGCGGGGACGGGCCACGTGGGAGCCCGGGCCTTCTGATAGGCAGTGACCGCACCCCCGTCAACGCCGGGCGGTATCAGCGCGCGGGATCGACGACTTCCAGTTCGATCACCTCCGCATTGATCAGTTGCTTGCCCGCATGCTCGAAGTTCACCGTGACGCGGTGGCCGATCACGGTCTGAACCTGTCCGATGCCCCATTCGGGGGCCTGCGGGTTGCGCACGCGGGCTCCCGGCTCCAGAAAGACGCTCATCTGATTGTCCCGTATGGCGTGTCGAGGCGGCGCATGTGGCCTGCCGGTCAGGCTTTGTTTATCATGACAGCGCACACTCCTGCGAGGGGCGCCCCAAAGGGCGGCAGGCATCCCGCGCGCTGGGCGGGGTTTGGGGGATTCGAATGGACGATCTGGAACTGGCGGCGCTTCTGTGCTCGCGCCTGTGTCACGACCTCGTATCGCCGGTGGGGGCGATCACCAACGGTCTCGAGATCCTGGAGGATGACGACGATCCTGAGATCCGCGCCCAGGCGATCAGCCACATCGGCCAGAGCGCAGGCGCGGCCTCGGCCCGGCTGCAGTTCATGCGCGTCGCGTTCGGAACGGGGTCCTCGCTGGCGGACATGGTGGAGACGATGGAGCTGGAAGATCTCGCCGACGGGCTGTTCGCACGTACCCGCGTGCACGCCGTCTGGTCGCTCGACCGGCCCAGCGTCCCGAAAAACAGCGCGCAGCTGCTTCTGAACCTCCTGCTGGTGGCGGCCGACACGCTGCCGCGGGGCGGGACGGTCACGATCGCGGAGCAGACGGATGCGCTGGTCATCAGCGCCGTCGGAGAGGGGGCCCGCATCCTGCCGGAGGTCGACGGATTCCTTTCGGGTCAGATCAACGGCACGCTGCCTGACCCACGCTCCGTCGTCGCCCTGCTCGCCGGCAAGCTGGCGGGGAGGGCTGGACTGCCGTTGCGCTGGTCGCCTGCGGACGGCCGCGTCGACTTCGTGATCGGCTGACTTAAAGACGCCTTAACCCTTCCGGAGCG
>JAJLJT010000223.1:0-5223 GCA_033844555.1 Alphaproteobacteria bacterium
GTGTGCCAGCCGTCAGTGGCGGAAGTGGCGCATGCCCGTGAAGACCATGGCCACGCCCGCCTCGTCGGCCGCCGCGATTACCTCGGCGTCGCGGACAGAGCCGCCCGGCTGGATGACCGCCGTCGCGCCCGCCTCGATCGCCGTCAGCAGCCCGTCGGCGAAGGGGAAGAACGCGTCGGAGGCAACGACCGAGCCCTTGGTGAGCGGTTCGGAGAGGCCTGCGGCCTCGGCGGCCTCGCGCGCCTTGACCGCGGCGATGCGGGCGGCGTCGACCCGGCTCATCTGGCCCGCGCCGATGCCGGCCGTCGCGCCGTCCTTCGCATAGACGATGGTGTTGGACTTGACGTGCTTGGCGACGCGGAAGGCAAAAAGCAGGTCTGCGAGTTCCTGCTGCGAGGGGGGGCGCTTCGTGACGACCTTCAGGTCGCCCTGGCCGATCCGGCCCGAGTCCCGGTTCTGCAGCAGGTAGCCGCCGGCAACCGTGCGTACGGTCATGCCCCCTTGCGCCGGATCGGGCATGCCGCCCGTCAGCAGCAGGCGCAGGTTCTTCTTGGCGGCGAAGATCGCGCGCGCCTCGTCGTCGGCGTCTGGCGCGATCACGACTTCGGTGAAGATGCCGGTCATGGCCTCCGCGGCCGCGCGGTCGAGCGGACGGTTGGCCGCGATGATGCCCCCGAAGGCGGACACCGGATCGCAGCGCAGTGCGGCTTCGTAGGCCGCCGCCAGGCTCTCGCCCAGCGCCACTCCGCAGGGGTTCGCGTGCTTGATGATGGCGATGGCGGGCTTCTCCGCCTCAAGCTCCGCCACAAGTTCGAAGGCGGCGTCCGTGTCGTTGATGTTGTTGTAGGACAGCTCCTTGCCCTGCACCTGCTCCGCCGTCGCGACACCGGGGCGGACCGGGCCGCCGACATAGAAGCCCGCGGTCTGGTGCGGGTTCTCGCCATAACGCAGCCGCGCCTTCAGCCGCCCGCCGACGGCGTGCCAGGGCGGCGTCTCCTCGCCGAGCGTCCCGTGAAACCAGGTCTGGATCGCGGCATCGTAGGCCGCGGTGCGGGCAAAAGCCTTTGCCGCCAGCTTCTTGCGCGTGTCCGGCGTCGTGCCGCCGTGCGCTGCCAGTTCCTCCAGTACGGCCGGGTAGTCCTCCGGCTCGACGACGACCGTGACGTCGGCGTGGTTCTTGGCGGCGGCGCGGATCATCGCGGGGCCGCCAATGTCGATGTTCTCCACGCACTCGTCGAATGGCGCACCTTTCGCGACCGTGGCCTCGAACGGGTAGAGGTTGACGACCAGCAGGTCGATGCCCTCGATCCCGTGCGCTTCCATGGACGCACGGTCCTCCGCGTTCGACCGGCGCGCCAGCAGGCCGCCATGGACGCGCGGGTGCAGAGTCTTGATGCGGCCGTCCATCATCTCCGGGAAGCCCGTGTAGTCCGAGACGTCGCTGACAGGCACACCCGCATCCGCGATCGTGCGCGCCGTGCCGCCCGTCGACAGAAGCACAACGCCTGCCCCATGCAGTGCCTGGGCAAGCTCGACGAGGCCCGTCTTGTCGCTGACGGACAGAAGGGCACGGCGGATCTGGGTCATCGGGGTCGGGTCCTGTCAACGGCGCCGGGCCCCGCCGACGATGGCAGGCCGAGGCGTCAGGGTTTCGGATCGTCGCGCTTCACGCGTTTGAAGGCCCACTTGATGACCGCCTCGTGTCCCTCGGTCAAGCCTGAGAGCACGATCTGCTCGCTGCGCCGGGGCCGCCCGCCGGAGCCGAGATAGGCGCTCTCCTCAATGTCGAGGGCGCCGGTGCCGGTGCGCAGCGTCCAGCCCTCGCCCGTCGCGGTCTTGATGAGGATGGTGCCGTTCGGAAGGCGGCTCGCGCGTGCGCCCGGATGCAGGTGGAAACGGACGGCCCAGGGCGCTTCCGCCCGGCCTGGCTTGCCCTTGCCTGCGGGCTCGATCCGGTCCTCGCCGCGCAGGTCGTCGCCGTCGTCGGACAGGAACAGCCTGCGCTCGTGCAGGAAACCCATGTCGGCATAGCCGCCGTGGCGCGCCACCACGGCATCGCCGCCGGGAACCGGCATCCGCCGTCCGGTGACATTCGGGGGGCCAGACAGGACGCCCACTGCCTTGCCGACGGCGGCGGACGGACGGTCGGCGATGGTCAGCGTGCTGTGCGCGGCGGTGGCGCGCAGCGCCTTTTCCCATGCCACGCCATGTCCCGCGCCGGTGCCGCAATTGACCACGATCCGCGCCCGGCCGGAGCTGAGTTCGAACGACAGGCACCCGGCCTGTGCGTCGCGCGCATAGGCGGGCGCCGGAGCGGTCCCCGCATCGAAGATGACGACCGTCCTGCGCGCCGCCATCCGGTAGTAGCCGCTGTCATCCCCTTCCGACGGCGCGCGCTTGGCGCCGTCGACCGCGGCCAGCACATGATCTGCGAGGCCGTCCGACGCCTCCTGGCCGCCGTTGAAGCAGGCAAGCCCGCCATCGCCGTGCCGCATGCGGCGCAGCCAGCCCGCCATGCGGCCGGTGACGTCGGCGAGAACCTTGCCGGCCGTGACGCCCGCGGTCTGCAGGTCGCCCTGCAGGCCGGCCAGATCGGCCAGCACGCGCGCATGCGTGACAGGATTGCGGCTGCGGTGCCCGCCGTCGGCGAAAACGTGGCGCGGCAGGTCCTCCGACAGCAGGTCGAGCGCCCAGTGCAGGCGCGAGCGTTCTTCCTCGAGGGCAAGGCAGACATGCACCAGACCGATCAGCGCGTCGAGCCGCCCGGGCCCCTGCGCCATCTTCGGCGCGCGGCGCATGAGAAACCGGCACTGCCGCGCGATCGCGACCATGGCCTTGGACCGTGCCAGCGCATCCGCACGCTCGAACAGCAGGCGGTAGTGCCGCATCATCGAGACAAGACGCGCGCCGAGCACGTCCGGGCGCCAGGCGAAATGGTCGTACCGGCCATACCGCTCCACCCAGCCATCGAGAAGAACCTGCGCCGCCGTACCCGCATGGCTGCCGCCCGAGGCGTTCAGGTGCCGCAACCATCTGAAGGAATGCAGCGCCTCGGCGAACCGCTCCGACGGCAGTGGCGCCGACCAGATCCGCGCACCCTCGGCCGTCACCGTTTCCGTGCCGAAGACGAAGGTGCCGTTCAGGATGGCGCGCGCCTGGTCGAGCGAGCCCGGGATCAGGTCCTGGGGCGCGAAGGCGACGCGGTCGGGCAACGGACCCTTGAGCAACTGGTCGGACAGCGCGCTGCGCCAGAAGGCGTTCTCCGCGCGCGTACGCAGGGCCCCAAGGGCCCCGGACGGGCGCAGCGATTCGGTGGGCAGCGTCGGCATGGCCGGCATGGTAGTCCCGTCGTTGCGAAATCAACAGGCCCCCATCGGGGCGGTTTGCATCTATCCGGTACGACGGAATCGCGCGGCGAAAAAGCCCTCCAGACCGCGCGCGCCGCCGATCTCATGATCGGGGCGGGTCCGCAGCCATCCGTCCGGCGTCAGGAGCGCATTGGCTCCGCCCACCTCCTCGCGCCGGATCGGGACGGAAATGAGGCGCGGGTCTTCGCTGAGGCGCGCGGCACGGACTTCGCCTTCCTCCGGTTCGAGGGAGCACGTCGCGAACACGAGGATCCCGCCGGGCTTCAGCATCCCGATGGCCGCGTCGGTCAGTTCGGTCTGCAGGGAGACGAGGCTGTCGAGCTGCCGTGCCCGCTTGCTCCACAGCACGTCCGGGTGGCGGCCTGCTGTACCGGTGGCGAGGCAGGGGGCGTCGAGCAGAACGCCGTCCTGGGGCGCCTCCGGCGTCCATGTCCGCGCGTCGGCGGCGATCACATGCGCGCCGAGGCCGGTGCGTGACAGGTTCTCGCGCAATCGCTCGAGCCGGTCGTCCGAGATGTCGACGGCCGTGACCTCGAGACCCGCAGCGGCCAGTTGCAGCGTCTTGCCGCCCGGAGCGGCGCATAGATCGGCGACACGTGCTCCCGGCGTCACGGCATTGGCCAACAACCGCGCGGGGAGAGCCGCGGCGGCACCCTGCACCCACCAGCGCCCCTCGGCAAAGCCCGGCAGCGTGTCGATTCGAGCCCCTGTCGCAAGGCGCAGGCTGCCGGTCGCAAGCACCTGCGCGCCCAGCGCGTGCGCCAGTCCCTCCGTCTCGGCCGGGTCGCGGACGGTGATGTCGAGCGGCGGCACCGATGCAAGTGCGGCCGCCATCGCGCGCGTCGTTGCTGCGCCCCAGTTGGCGGTCCACCGCTCCCGGATCCAGCCGGGCAGGTTCACGAGCGGGTCGGCGGGGGCCGGCCGCTCCCGGTCGAGGCGGCGCAGAACGGCATTCACGAGGCCGGCGAACCCGGCGCTCGTCCGGTCGGCGCGGGCCAGCCGCACGGCCTGGTCGACGGCTGCATGGGCTGGCGTGTCGAGAAACAGCAGATCGGCCGTGCCGAGGCGCAGGATGTCGCGCACGCGCGTCGCCTTGCGCGGCAGGGGCTTCTCCAGCAAGGGGCCGAGCGCCGCGTCGATCTCTCCCAGCCGCCGCAGGCAGGTCGCGGCCAGCATCCGCGCGAAGCGCCTGTCCTGCGCGGCCGTGCCGGCAGGAAGGGCTTCGGCGAGCGCCTCCTCGAGCGGGGCACCGTCCTCGAACACCGCCGAGAGCGCGTCGAGCACCGCCGCCCGCGCGGGCGACGCCACGGGCCGCCCGCCGTGCGTCCGTCCGCCGCGCGGGGCGCGGCGGTCAGCGCCAGGGGCCACGGGTGCCTGCGCCGCCGTCCATCTGGCCGGCCAGTTCCTTCAGCGCGGCGATGCGGTTCGCCGTGTTGGGGTGGGTGGAGAAGAGATTGTCGACGCGCGCGCCCGAAAGCGGGTTGATGATGAACATGTGCGCCGTCGCCGGGTTGCGCTCCGCGCGGACATTCTCGACCTGGTGGGCGGCGCGGTCGATCTTGGCGAGCGCGGAGGCGAGCCACATCGGGCGGCCGCAGATCTCCGCCCCCATGCGGTCTGCCGAATACTCCCGTGTCCGGCTGATCGCCATTTGCACCAGCATGGCGGCGAGCGGCGCGAGGATGATCAGCGCGATCGTCCCGATCAGGCCCAGCGGGTTGTTCCGGTTGTCGCCGCCGCCGAAGAACAGGCCGAATTGCGCCAGCATGGAGATCGCGCCGGCGATGGTCGCCGTGATTGTCATGATGAGGGTGTCGCGGTTCTTCACATGGGCAAGCTCGTGCGCCATGACGCC
>JAJLJT010000224.1:0-18991 GCA_033844555.1 Alphaproteobacteria bacterium
GCCTGACCCACGCTCCGTCGTCGCCCTGCTCGCCGGCAAGCTGGCGGGGAGGGCTGGACTGCCGTTGCGCTGGTCGCCTGCGGACGGCCGCGTCGACTTCGTGATCGGCTGACTTAAAGACGCCTTAACCCTTCCGGAGCGAGGATTTCCGGGCGTTGCGCGTGCGCACGCCGCGGGCTTTCCGCGATGCGTGCCTGGGGGAAAGAGGCATGGACGACGATCTCGTACAGGAGTTCGTGGCCGAAACTGCCGACGGCCTTGCCGAGGTCGACGGGCTGTTGCTCGCGCTCGAGCGCGACCCGTCGGATGCCGATGCGCTCGCCCGTATCTTCCGGATCGTCCATACCATCAAGGGGACTTGCGGTTTCTTCGGGTTCGCCCGGCTCGAGGCGCTGGCCCACGCGGCCGAATCCCTGCTCGATCCACTGCGTTCCGGCGAGCGGGTGCTCACGCCGGCTGCGACCGACCTGCTTCTGGCGGCGCTCGACCGCCTTCGCGTCATCGTGACGGCGTTGCGTGACAGCGGGCAGGAGGGCGAGGAAAGCGACGAGGATCTCATTGCCCAGTTGTTGGCCGGTGGCGGTTCCGACCCCGCGTCCGCGCCGGTGCCCGCACAGCCGTCGACGACCGGGCCGGATGCGGCCGCGCCCGCAGAGGGCGACAGCGCCAACCGTGCCGACGGCACGCCTTCACACGTCCGCGTGCGTGTCGACGTGCTCGAGAGCCTGATGGCCACGGTGTCGGAGCTTGTGCTCACGCGCAACCGTCTCACGCAGATCGCCGCCCAGACCGGCGCGGACGCCTTCGCGCTTGCGCTCGCCCGGCTCTCCCACGTCACGGGGGAGCTTCAGGACGGCGTGATGCGCGCGCGCATGCAGGCTGTCGGCACGATCCTTCATCCTCTGACAAGGCTGGCTCGCGACCTCGCACGCGATCTCGGCAAGCCGCTTGCCCTCGACCTGGGCGGCGAGGAGGTCGAACTGGACCGGCAGGTGCTGGAGCGGATCAAGGACCCGCTGACGCACCTTGTCCGCAATGCCGCCGATCACGGGATCGAGACGCCGCAGGACCGCGCCGCGGCGGGCAAGCCGCAAACCGGCCGCATCCGCGTGACCGCGCGCGCCGAGGGCGGACACGTGACGATCGAGGTGGCGGACGACGGACGCGGTCTCGATCTCGACGCGATCCGCGCCAAGGCCCTCGCGCGCGGACTGCTGTCCGAGGCAGCAGCGAGCACGGCGGACGACCGCCAGCTTGCGGACCTCGTCTTTACGCCGGGATTCTCGACCGCCGCCGCGGTGACGAGCATCTCCGGGCGCGGCGTCGGCATGGACGTGGTGCGCCGCAACCTCGAGGAGATCGGCGGTTCGGTCGAGGCGGTGTCCTCCCCGGGCCAGGGCACGCGCTTCCGGATGAAGATCCCGCTGACCCTTGCCATCGTGCCGGCGCTGATCCTGGAGGCGGGCGGACAGCGGTTCGCCCTGCCGCAACTCAACGTGCGGGAGCTTGTGCGGCCCGCGGGCAATCCCGACGCGCGCGTCGAGGACATACACGGCATGCCGGTCCTGACGCTGCGCGGCCGGGTGCATCCGCTTCTGTCGCTCGCCCGCCGTCTCGATCTGCCGCAGGACGGCGACGGGTTCGCGACCGTGATCCTGGTGGAGATCGGCGCCGACCTCTACGGTCTCGGTGTCGACGCGGTGCTCTCGACGGACGAGATCGTCGTGAAACCCCTTGCGGGTCTGCTACGCGGTCTGGCGCATGTGTCCGGCACGACCATTCTTGGCGATGGCAGTGTTGCGATGATCCTCGATGCCGCCGGCCTGGCTGCCGGGCTGACTTTCGCGCCCGCGGCACCCTTGGGGGAGGACGCGGCGCCGGCCGCCGCCCCGGCGCGTTCCTATCTGACGCTTCGTCTCGGTGCGGGCGCGAACCGGGCCTTGCCACTCGACGCGGTGGACCGGGTCCATCAGGTCGCCCGCGGATCGCTCGCCATGAGCGGCCGCGGCGAAGTTGCGGATATCGACGGAACGCTGGTGCCGGTGATCCGGCTGGCAGGCGCGGAGGATATCGGCTTTGCCGACCATGACGCCCAATGCCTCGTGCTGCTTTCGGGCCCGGTGCCCGCCGCCCTTGCCGTGGACGCGGTGCTGGACATCGTCGAGGGCCCGCCTGAGCCTGCGGTGGCGGAAGGGTGCGCGCCCATCGCCGCGGTCATGCGCCTGGGCGGCGAGGCCGTGGATCTGCTGGATCTGGCGTGGCTCGCGGATCGTGCCGCGGCGCGCGCCGGTGACAGCCGTGGCCCCCGGCGGGAGGCTGTGGCATGACACATGGCCGGAAGGTGCTCGCCCTTACCCTGACGGCCGCGGGCCAGCGCCTTGCGCTGCCGGTTGCGGCCGTGCAGGACGTCTTCCGCCCCGGTCCGATCACACCGGTGCCGCTCGCGCCGCCTGGACTTGCGGGCGTGCTCAACCTGCGCGGCCGTGTGGTCACGGCGATCGACCTCAGGGCCGTGCTGGGGCTTTCCCCCTGGGAGGCCGGCGTCGCGGTCATTCTGGAGGCCGGCGGCGATCGCTATGCGATCCTTGCGGATGCCGCGGGCGATGTGGTCCCCCTCGATGCAGCATGCGCTCAGCCGTTGCCGCCGACGGTCGGGGCAGCGGTGTCCTCCGTTGCGTCGGGGCTCTACCGCCTGGACGAAGGGCTGGTGACGCTGGTCGATCCGGGCCGTTTGCTGGCCAGGCTCGGCAGCGAGACGCCGGGCGCTGCCGCGTGACGGCGGTTCCCGGCACCGTGCTGCCGCCCATCAGGGTGATGGTCGTCGACGATTCCACGATCGTGCGGGGGATGGTCGCACGCTGGCTCGATGCGGAGCCCGATATCACGGTCGCGGCACTCGCTGCGAATGGGGCACAGGCCGTGCGCCGGGCGGGCGAGGGCGGCATCGACGTGATCCTCCTCGATATCGAGATGCCGGTCATGGACGGAGTGGAGGCGCTGCACAGGCTTGTCGCCGCCGGGCAGCGCGCGCGGATCATCATGGCGTCGAGCCTCACCACGCGGCACGCGCGGATCAGTTTCCGGGCGCTGGCGCAGGGCGCGGCCGACTTCGTTGCCAAGCCTACCGCGATGAACGGCGGGTCCGGCGAAGCCGATCGCTTTCGCACGGAGCTGGTGGAGAAGGTCCGCGCCCACGGACGCGCGGAGGCGGCGGCGCCAGGCCGGCACATTCGCGGTCCGGCGGTTTCCGGTCCGGCTTCCGCGGCGCAGGGGCCGGTCTCGTCGCCATCCGGCACGCCCGGGGTGATCGCGATCGGCGGGTCGACCGGCGGTCCGCAGGCGTTGTTCACGCTGTTTGCCGACTTCCCTCTGGCACGCTGCGTGCCGGTCGTGATCGTGCAGCACATGCCGCCGACCTTTACCGCCATGCTTGCGCGGCATCTGGCAGAGGTGTCGGGGCTGCCTTGCGCGGAGGGGCGGGACGGTACCCCCCTCTTGCCCGGCCATGTGCATGTCGCCCCCGGCGGACGGCACATGAGGGTCCGCCGCGAGGCGGGGCGGCTGTCGCTCGTGCTTGGCGACGATCCGCCAGTCAACTTCTGCCGTCCGGCCGTGGATCCGCTCTTTGAAAGCGTGGCGGCCAGCGCGGGGGCAGGCAGTGCCGCCATCGTCCTGACCGGCATGGGCGCCGATGGCCGGGCGGGGGCCTGCGCCATCCGTGATGCGGGCGGGACGGTCGTGGTGCAGGACCGCGAGACGAGCGTCGTCTGGGGCATGCCGGGAGCCGTCGCTTCGGCAGGGGCTGCGCACGCGGTCTTGCCGATTGCCGGACTTGGCCGGGCGATGGGCGATCTGCTTGCGCGCCGGGCGGTGCGGGCGGGAACGGACCGGCGTCAGGCGGCGGACGCCTCATGACGGTCGAGGCGTCCGCGCTCGATTGGCTGGCGGGACTTCTGCGTCGCTGCTCGGGCTTCGAGCTTGCGCCGGGGAAGGCCTATTTCGTCGAAGCGCGCCTCGCGCCGCTGGCCAGGGCGCGCGGCTTTGACGGCATCGGCGCGATGCTGGCGGCGTTGCGCAGGAGCGGCGATGCCGACCTCTGCGCAGCGGTCGTGGAGGCAATGGCGGTTCAGGAGACCAGCTTCTTTCGGGACGGGACACCGTTCGACCTGCTCAAGGAGCGCTATCTTCCCGCACTGGCTGCGGCCCGCGCGCCAGACCGGCCAATTCGCATCTGGTGTGCCGCCGCCTCGACCGGCCAGGAACCCTATTCCGCCGCGATCGCCTGTCGCGAAACCTCCGTCCGCCTCGCGGGGCGTCGCGTGCGCATCCTGGCGACCGATCTCTCCGACGCGGCGGTGCGCCATGCCCGGCGCGGGGTCTATTCGGCCCGGGACGTGCGCCGCGGACTGCCGGCGGATCTTCTGCGCCGTCATTTCCGGCAGACCGCCGAGGGTTGGGAGGTCGACGCCGCACTGCGCGAAATGGTGAGCTTCCGCAGGCACAATCTGCTCGATCCGCATGGCGTGGACGGGCCGTTCGACATCGTCCTGTGCCGCAATGTGCTGATCTATTTCTCGCCGGAGACGAAGCGCATCGTCCTTGACCGAGTCGCGGGGCGGATGGTTCCGGGGGGCGTGCTGTTTCTCGGTGCGGCGGAATCGCTCGTCGGCGTCACCTCACGCTTCCGGCCGGACACGGGCGCCCGGGGCGCGTTCATTCGCACCGATGGCTGATGCGGCCAGCAGGGCCCGTTCCCGCGCATGAAAAGAGGGCGGACCCCGGAGGGCCCGCCCATGTTTCCGTTCACTGTTGGAGGCTGGAGCGGAAGGAAGGAGAGAGAGCGATCAGGCGGAGAGGGCCTGCTGCGACGGCTCCGGATCGCGCAGCACATAGCCGCGTCCCCACACCGTCTCGATGTAGTTGTCGCCACCCGTTGCCGCGGAGAGCTTCTTGCGAAGCTTGCAGATGAAGACGTCGATGATCTTGAGTTCCGGCTCGTCCATGCCGCCATAGAGATGGTTCAGGAACATCTCCTTGGTCAGCGTCGTGCCCTTGCGCAGCGAGAGGAGTTCCAGCATCTGGTACTCCTTGCCGGTCAGATGGACCCGCTGGCTTTCCACCTCGACCGTCTTGGTGTCGAGATTGACGGTCAGCTTGCCCGTCGTGATGACCGATTGCGAATGGCCCTTGGAGCGGCGCACCACCGCGTGGATCCGGGCCACCAGCTCGTCCTTGTGGAACGGCTTGGTCAGATAGTCGTCCGCGCCGAAGCCCAGGCCCTTGACCTTGTTGTCGATGCCGTTGAGGCCCGACAGGATCAGGATCGGCGTGTTGACCTTGGCCAGCCGAAGCTGCTTCAGGACATCGTAACCGGTCATGTCCGGCAGGTTGATATCCAGCAGGATCAGGTCGTAATCGTAAAGCTTCCCGAGGTCGACGCCTTCTTCGCCCAGGTCCGTCGTGTAGACGTTGAAACCCTCTGACGAGAGCATCAGTTCGATGCTCTGGGCTGTCGCGCTGTCGTCCTCGATCAGGAGAATACGCATTCGGAGTGTCCTCTGCCCTGCCCGTCCATCAATGGTTAAGGATACTAAGGGATAAAAGGTTAACAAACGGTGAGCGAATCAACGCTTTCAAGCTTTTCTCAACCTTGACGGATATTTAAAGCGGTTTCTTGCGCCAGAGTCTCACCGCGCCTCGCTGATGTGGCGCGAAAGACACAGCGTCATGCCGCCTGCGTGGCGCGGGCTGTGTCCAGACTGTCGGCCAGCGCGCGCACGTCCGCCGCGGCCGGACTGTCGGGCGCGACGGTCAGAAGCGGCGATTGCGCGCGGATCGCCTTGCGCACGGCCTCGTCCCGCCGGACGCTGCCGAGGAGGGGCGGCTCGAACCCGAGATAGGTCCGGCAGACCGTTGCCAGTGCGGCATGCGTGCGCGTCCCGTGCGCCGTGCTGTCCGCCATGTTCACGACCACGGCTGCGCGATGGGCGAGCTTGCAGGCGGCAAGCACCTTGATCAGCGCATAGGCATCCGTCAGCGCGGTCGGGTCCGGCGTCAGCAGCACGACGATGCGATTCGCCGCCGCGGACAGGCGGACGACGGTTCGGTTCACGCCCGCGCCGAGATCGAGCAGCACAGGCCTGCGCGTGCGGCCAAGCTCTGCGGCAGCGGCGGCGATCCGGTCCAGATCCGCGGGCGCCACGGCGGCCAGCGCCGCGCTGCCCGATGCGCCCGAGGCGACGTCGAAGTGACCGGCGTCGGTCAGGACGTCCCCGATCGATGCCCGGCCCTCGACCAGCGCGGAAAGCGTACGCCGAGGCGCCAGCCCAAGCTGCACGTCGACATTGGCGAGCCCAAGATCCCCGTCGATCAGGACAGGGCGCGGCGCCCCGGGCTTGCGGCCCATGGCGTCTGCCAGCGTGACGGCGAGCCAGGTCTTGCCGACGCCACCCTTGCCGGAGGCGATGGCGATCAGGTCGCTTTGCGTGCTCATCAGGCGGCCCTCGTGTTGCGGCGGAACGGAGCGGGCGATCGGTTCAGGCTCGCGAAATCCATGGTTCCGAGGATCAGGCGGTCCAGCGCCACCGCATCGGCCTCGATGCATCCGGGAGTCGGCCGCGCAGAAACGCCGAAGGCGCAAAGGGCGAGGTCGGCGTCCGCCACCGCCTCCGTCACGCCGCAGATGCGGCGGCTCAGATCGCAGCGCGTCACGACAGCGCTGTCGGCGCCCCAGATGCGCAGGTCGCGCGCGGCCTCGGCCGCTTCGCCCGCGTCCGTACCTGCGGCGAGCACGCCAAGAATCCGGTCGGCGGGCTCCAGCGCCTGTGCAAGGGCGGTCAATGCCGCGCGCCGGCACGGTGTGAAGGCGCCGCCGTCCACGATGGCGAGCCGGCCCGCGACTGCGGCATCGCCGGCCAACGCCACCGCGTCCGCCACCGAACGCGCGGTCGTCGCCCCGCCCAGCAGCGGGCCGTAGGCGCTCAGCGGCGCGCCGGGGCCCATTCCGTCGGGATCGAAGGCGATAAGGGAAACCTCGCGCCCCCGCGCGGCCGCTTGCGCGGCGAGGCGTACCGCTGTCAGCGAAACGCCTGCGCCCGGAAGCCCGGTGAGCAGCAGCAGGTCTTCGGATGCCGAGACGGGACGGAAGCGGTACCGCGGCTTTCCCGGGCGCAGCGCGAGGCGCGCGCGCGGCGCACCTGGCGTCCCGTCACTGTGCGCACCATCCGTGGCGCGAAAGCTCTCGGCCCAGCCGGCGAGGCGGGCATGGAGCCCGGCGTCGAGACTGCCGAGCCCGCCTTCGGGCTCGACTGCCGCGAGTACCTCCACGCGCCCGCGCGCGCGATCGTGCCGCCGCGAGACAAGCAGCGCGTCCGGTCCGAGCGTCCGGCGCACCTCTGCAAGGGCCTCGTCCATCGTCGGTGCGGTGAAGGTCTTCAGTCGCAAGGCCGGTCTCCCGCGTGCGTGTCCCGGTGGCTTCAGCCTGCGTTCTGCTTGACGATTTCCGTCATGGTGACGCCGAGCCGGTCCTCGACGAGGACGACTTCGCCGCGCGCGACAAGGCGGTTGTTGACCACGATATCCACGGCCTCGCCGACCTTCCGGTCCAGTTCCACGATGCTGCCCTTGCCGAGGTTGACCAGATCGCCGACCTCCATGCGGGCTCGTCCCAGGACAGCCGAAACGCGAACCGGCACGTCACGAACCTTGGCGAGGTCGGCGGCGCTGCGGCCATCGGTCTGGGGGGTGTTGTCGGCAGTCATCGGGTCGTTCTCCCTTCAGGCGGCGGCCCATGGCCATTGCGTCAGCCAATGAGGTCCTCGTGCGGGTCGCCGGCGCCCAGCGCCATCTCGCCGCGCGCCGCAAGCTCCTTCGCAAGCGCGACGATGCGCGCCTGCGCGTCGTCGACGTCGCGGATGCGCACCGGCCCCATGGTGTCCATGTCGTCCCGCAGCAGGCGCGCTGCGCGCTCCGGCATGTTGCGGAAGAAGATCTGTTGCACGTCGCCCGACGCGCCCTTGAGCGCAAGCGCAAGCACGCCTCGGTCGGTGCCTTGCAGCAGCGTCTGCACGCTGCGGTCGGCGAGCGTCGCAAGATCCTCGAAAGTGAACATCAGCGCGCGGATACGATCGGCGGCGGTCCGGTCGCGCCCTTGCAGCGCAGCCATCAGCCGCTGTTCCGTCGCACGGTCCAGGCTGTTGAAGATTTCCGCCATCTGCTGGAAGGCGTCGCCCTGGTTCGCGCGGCCGAGCGTGGCGAGGAACTCGCTGTCCAGCACGGCCTCGACCTCTTCGAGGATGTCTTCCTGCACCGGGTCGAGACTGAGCATTCGCGTGATCGATTCGAGCGCGACCGCTTCGGGAAGCGCGCCCATCACACGGGCGGCGGTCTGCGTTTTCAGGCGCGAGAGCACGAGCGCGACCGTTTGCGGATACTCGTTCCGGAGGTAACGCGCCAGCGATTGCGGGTTCACGGCGGCGAGCCGGTCCCAGGTGGTCCCGCCGCGCTGGCTTCGGATTTCGGCGGCGATGTCCTGCGCGATGTCGCCGCCGCGGTGCGCGCCGATCAGACGCTCTGCGGTCTCGGGCGTGCCCGCGATGCTGCCGTCGGCACCGAGGCGTGCGCGCGCGTCGGCCAGTACCTCCGCCACGGCGGCGGGTGGAACGGGTCCCAGGTCGGCCATGAGCCGCCCGATGGTGCGCACCTCCTCGGCATCGAGGCGGGCCCAGACATCGGCGCCCTTGTCCTCGCCCAGGGCAAGCAGCAGGAGAGCCGCCCGGTGCGGACCGGTGAGCGCTTGTTGCTGCGCTGCGCTCATGGCGTCCCCCGGTCGTTCAGCCAGTTGCGGACGAGCGCGACCGCGCGGTCCGGATGCTCCTGCACCAGCCGGCCGACGTCGTGACCCAGGTCGGCGGCCGTGCCCTGTTCATAGGCCAGGTGACGCGCGCCCTCTGCCGGTGCCGGCGCGGGCGCTGATGGCGCCTGGGCTTGCGGCTGCGTGGCGGCGGCGGCCCCTCCGTGCGCTCCGGCACGGTCCCGCGGGCTGGCCAGCCTCAGGGCGCGGAAGGCAAAGCCAAGCGCCGCGAGCAGGACGATCGCAACGCCCACGATCTCGGCGAGCCGAAGCCAGTTGAAACCGCCGCTCGTGGTCATTGCAGCTTCGGGAATCTGGCGCGCGGCCTGTGCGAAGGGCAGGCTCTCGACGGTGATGCTGTCGCCGCGCGCGGTATCGAGCCCTATGCCATCGGCGACAAGCCCTTCGATCCGCGACAGCAGCGCCTGGGGATCGGTCCTGCCCGCGAGTGCCGCTTCATTGACGAGAACAGCGACGGACAGGCGGTCGATCCGGCCTTCCTCGACACGTTCTGTCTCGGTGGTGCGCGTGACGTCGTAGGTCGCGCGCTCGCCAGTGATCTCGCCCTGCGGCGTGGCGGTCGTCTCGTTCGAGGTGAGGACCTGGCCAGCCGGATCGAGACGATTCTGCGTCACCGTGCGGCTTGCGAACGCCACGTCCGCCGTGATCTCTACACGGGCGTTCTCAGCGCCGACGACGCCGCCGACGAGGGCCATCGCGCGCGCGGCAAGGTCCGTTTCGAGTGCCTTGCGCCGGAGGTCGGCGGGGGCAAGCCCATCGTTCTCCGCGGCCGCGAACGGACGCCCCTTGCTGTCTACGACGCTGACGCTTTCGGGAGCGAGGCCTGCCATCGCACCCGCGACGAGCCGGCGGATGGTGATCAGCACGTCTCCCTGGGGGCGGGCGCCCAGGGTGTCGAGGACGACGGTTGCCGATGCGGCGCGGCCGTCGACGGACAGGTGCACGCGCGCGCCATGCACGCCGCCCAGGCTGACAAGCGTCCGCGCGAGATCCGCTTCCAGCGCCTCGCGCTGCGTCTGCGTGCCCGCCGAGATGCGGAAGCTCGCCGCATCCCGCGTGGCATATCCGGCGCCGGAGGGATCGGGAATCCCGTCGGCCGCGAGCGCAAGGCGCGCCGTCTCCACGCGGTCGCGCGCGACGCGCACCGTGCCGGTTTCGGCGGCGATGTCATGGGCGATTCCCAGCGCGCCGAGGCGCTGCGTGACCTGCAGCAGGTCGCGCGGCGCGAGGTTCGCATAAAGCACGCCGCGGGATGGCATCATCACCCACCATGCGATGAGCACCGCAAGCACCGCGCCAAGCAACCCGGCGGCGCCGATGGCCGTTGCGCGCACGGCGGGCGACAGCGCAGAAGCAGGGGATGGTGCGGTGCTGGCAGATCGCGCTTCCGACATGACGGTCCGTTCTGGGCTTGTCCGTTTCCGGGATGAAGGTCTGTCCGTGACTGCCGACCTTTTTAGCTAAGGAAGCGTAAATGCAGCTTTAACGCTGTTTGCCGGACGACCGTGCCCGTGGGACGGAAAAGCCGCCCGCGGCAGGGCCGGGGCGGCGCTTTTCCAGTGATCCACCTGGCCGGCCTCGGCGCCGGTCAGTTGGGTTTGCGATAGCGTTGCAGGCGTGTCGTGCGCAGCCCGGCGAGCCCATGGCGGTCGATCGCGCGCTGCCAGGCCTCGAATTCCTCGACCGAAAGGGTGTAGCGGTCGCATGCTTCCTCGAGCGTGAGCAGGCCCCCGCGTACGGCGGCCACGACTTCGGCCTTGCGACGGATCACCCAGCGCTTCGTATCGCTCGGCGGGAGGTCGGCTCGGGTGAGCCGCCGCCCGTCCGGTCCGATCACGCTCTGCGGTGTCGAATTCAACTGACTCGTCATTTTGCCTAAACGCTCCGTGGCCGGTGTTGGAGCCAGATTAGGCAGCGCGTTTTAAAAAATGGCTAAGCGATCATTCCAATTGTCCGGATTTACTATGATTAAGACTTGTAAAGGTTAAAGTTTTCACGAAATTCTCTTCACGCAACTTGCGCGGGAGCGGCGGCATGGCGATGCGCCCGCGCAGGTCTGGCAATGTCCTGCCCGCGACGATATATACCCGCACGAGAGCGAAGGGAGAGCGGATGAGTTCGCGCCTCAACAGCCTTGGATTGCCAGGCCGCCCGCAGGACACGCGCGTTGTCGTCGCCATGTCCGGGGGCGTGGACTCCTCTGTTGTCGCGGGGCTTCTCGCGGACGAAGGCTATGATGTCGTTGGCATAACCCTGCAGCTCTACGACCACGGCGCCGCGTTGGCGAAGGCGGGGGCCTGCTGCGCGGGACAGGATATCCACGATGCGCGTGCCGTCGCCGACAGGCTGGGCATCCCCCACTATGTGCTCGACTACGAGAACCGCTTCCGGGAAGAGGTGATCGAGGATTTCGCCGACACCTATCTTGCAGGCGGTACGCCCATTCCATGTATTCGTTGTAATGAGCGCGTCAAATTCCGGGATCTTCTGGAAACGGCGCGTGACCTGGGTGCCGCATGTCTTGCCACTGGCCATTATATCCGGCGCGAAGATGGGGCGAACGGACCGGAGCTGCATCGCGCCGCCGATGCGTCGCGCGATCAGAGCTACTTCCTGTTCTCCACCACGCGCGAGCAGCTCGGGATGTTGCGTTTCCCCTTGGGCGCCCTGCCGAAGGCCGAGGTGCGCCGGCTGGCGGAGGGCATGGGACTTGCGGTGGCCGACAAGCCCGATAGCCAGGACATCTGCTTCGTTCCGCAAGGTCACTATACGAAGGTGATCGAGAAAGTCCGCCCGGGCGCGGCCGAAGGCGGTGAGATCGTCCATCTCGACGGCCGTGTGCTGGGCCGGCACGACGGAATCATCCACTATACGGTCGGCCAGCGCCGCGGGCTGGGCGTCGCAACAGGCGAGCCGCTTTATGTCGTCCGTCTCGACGCAGCGCGCCATCAGGTGATCGTCGGGCCACATGAGGCATTGCTGGTGCACGACATCGGCGTCGCCGAGGTCAATTGGCTGGCCGATGCGCCGATCCCGGCCGAAGGGGCGCCGGTGGCGGTGCGCGTGCGCTCGACGCGGCCGCCGGTTCCGGGCCGTGTCTATCCGGATGGCGACGGACGGGCGCGCGTCCGGCTCGATGCTGGAGAGGCCGGTGTGGCGCCTGGGCAGGCCTGCGTCTTCTACGAGGCCGGCGAGGGGACGCGTGTGCTCGGCGGCGGCTGGATCCGCACTGCCGGAAAGGCCCAGCAGGCGGCTTGACAGGGCGCGCCGCCGCCCCCTATATCCCGTCCGCCTGTGGCGGGGTAGCTCAGTTGGTGAGAGCGCAGGATTCATAACCCTGAGGTCGGCGGTTCAAGCCCGCCCCCCGCTACCACTCCTTCTTCATAAATCGGATGTATCGTGTTGCCGCCTGTGAGACTCTGGCGTGCGGCATGGCGTTTGCGTGGTGACGGACGCTCATCGGCAGCCTGTGCCGGCTTGCAACGCAATAAACATGTCGTGATTGTAGAAAAAATCGGATCACATTTTTCTGTTGGAGAAAATTGACCCCTCCGATCATGTGCTGTAGAGGCATGTCTCCTGCCGCTGGCGCATGAGTGTACGCGCCGACAGAAACGGGAACTGGTGAAATGGACCGGCTTTCGGCCCTCGAGGCCCAATCGATCTTCATCCTCCGCGAGGCGTTCAACCGCATCGACAAGCTTGCCCTGCTGTGGTCGCTCGGCAAGGACTCCAACGTCATGGTCTGGCTGGCGCGCAAGGCGTTCTTCGGCCATGTGCCCTTTCCGGTGATGCACGTCGATACGGAGAAGAAGTTCCCGGAGATGTACGCCTTTCGCGACCGCTACGCGAAGGAATGGAACCTGACCTTCCTGCGCGAACTGTGCCCGCCGGTCGAGGAGATGGACGAGACGCTGCCGCCTGCGGCCCGCTCGGCTGCGCGCAAGACGGCCGGCCTCAAGGCCGCGATCGCGAAGCACGGCTTCAACGGGCTGATCGCCGGCATCCGCCGCGACGAGGAAGCGACGCGCGCCAAGGAGCGCGTGTTCAGCCCGCGCGGCGACCAGGGCAACTGGGACTTCCGCGACCAGCCGCCGGAGTTCTTCGACCAGTACAAGACCGAGTTTCCGCCCGGAACCCATGTGCGCGTGCATCCGCTATTGCACTGGACCGAGGTCGACATCTGGCTCTACACCAAGCGCGAGAACATCCCGGTGATCCCGCTCTATTTCGCCAGGGACGGGAAGCGCTACCGCTCGCTCGGCGACCAGGACATCACCAACCCGGTTCCATCGACCGCCGCGACCATCGACGAGATCATCGAGGAACTGCGCACCACCCGTGTTGCCGAACGCTCCGGGCGGGCCATGGACCACGAGGCCGAGGACAGCTTCGAGCGTCTGCGCGCCGAAGGCTATCTGTGAGCGGAGGCACCGACATGACCAACGCACCCAAGACCGCGGCCCTTCGCCTCGTCGAGAGCGCCGCACCGGAGCGCGATCAGCTCAAGATCGTGATCGTCGGTCACGTGGACCACGGCAAGTCGACGCTCGTCGGCCGCCTGTTCCACGAGACGGGCTCGCTGCCCGACGGCAAGTTCGAGGCGATCAAGGCCATGTGCGAGCGGCGCGGCATGCCGTTCGAATGGGCCTTCCTGATGGACGCCTTCCAGGCCGAGCGCGACCAGGGCATCACGATCGACACCTCGCAGATCTGGTTCAAGACGGCGGCGCGCGATTACGTCATCATCGACGCGCCGGGCCACAAGGAATTCCTGAAGAACATGATCACGGGGGCCGCGCAGGCCGAAGCCGCGCTGCTGGTGATCGACGCCGACGAAGGCGTGCGCGAGCAATCGCGCCGGCACGGCTATCTCCTGTCGCTTCTCGGCATCACGCAGGTGGCCGTCGCGATCAACAAGATGGACCTCGTGGGCTATTCGGAGGAGCGGTTCCGCGCCGTCGAGGCCGAATACCGCGCCTATCTGGAAAGCATCGGCGTCAAGCCGCGCGTCATCGTGCCGGTGTCGGCGCGCGAGGGCGACCTGATCAGCGGTCCGTCCGCCAACATGCCCTGGTACGACGGGCCGAGCGTCGTCGGCGCACTCGATTCCTTCGAGAAGGCGGCGCCGATGGTGGAGCGGCCGCTGCGCATGTTCGTTCAGGACATCTACAAGTTCGACCAGCGCCGGATCATCGCCGGGCGCCTGTCGAGCGGGCGCATCCGGGTGGGCGACGAGGTGATCTTCTCGCCCTCCAACAAGACGGTGCGCGTGAAGTCGATCGAGTCGTGGTCGTCGGACCCGGCCGCCCCCGCCCGCACGGCCGC
Organism: Alphaproteobacteria bacterium; assembly: GCA_033844555.1. Classification (GTDB taxonomy): domain Bacteria; phylum Pseudomonadota; class Alphaproteobacteria; order Futianiales; family Futianiaceae; genus Futiania. Next base: position 14,201 of record JAJLJT010000224.1, read on the forward strand.
GGAAGCGGGCGAATCCATCGGCATCACCCTCGACGAGCAGATCTTCGTGGAGCGCGGCGACCTCGTCAGCCACGTGCCGGACGAGGATGGCGGCGCGCCGATGGAGACGGACGTGTTCCGGGCGCGGCTGTTCTGGCTGGGCCGTGAGCCGCTGAGCGAAGGCAAGCGCCTGAAGCTGAAGCTCGGCACGCTCGAGGCGCAGGTGACGGTGGAGCGGATCGAGCACGTGGTCGACACGGGCGATCTTGCGACCGGGGCCGCCACGCACGTCGAGCGCAACGCGGTCGCCGAGGTGGTGATCCGTGCCAACCGGCTGCTGGCGCTCGATCCGTACGAGGACAATCCCTATTCGGGCCGCTTCGTGCTCGTCGACCGCTACGACGTGGTGGGCGGCGGGATCGTCTCGATGGAGGGTTACGCCGACCAGCGCGAACTGGTGACGCGGCGCGCCACCAACATCACGCGGGTCGAGCACCGGATTAGCGAGGACATGCGGGTGGCGCGCAACGGCCACAAGGGCGCTGTGATCTGGCTGACGGGCCTGTCGGGCGCGGGCAAGTCGACGCTTGCCGTGGCGCTCGAACAGGCGCTGTTCGAGAAGGGCTACCAGGCCTATGTGCTCGACGGCGACAACATCCGCGACGGCCTCAACGCCAACCTGGGCTTCAGCCCGGAAGACCGGGCGGAGAACATTCGCCGGGTGGGCGAGGTGGCCTCGCTCTTCGCATCTGCCGGCATGATCGCGATCACGGCGTTCATCTCCCCTTACCGCTCCGACCGGGAGCGGGCGCGCAAGGCGGCGCCTGGCCGCTTCCACGAGGTGCATGTGAAGGCCTCGGTCGCGGCGTGCGAGGCGCGCGACCCCAAGGGCCTCTACAAGCGGGCGCGCACCGGCGAGATCAAGGAGTTCACGGGCATTTCCGCGCCCTACGAGGCGCCGGACGCGCCCGACCTCGTGGTCGATACCGAGGCGCAGTCCATCGACGCCTGCCTCGACGCGCTGGTGGCCTATGTGGCGAACGCCTGCCGGAGCTGACCGGTCGCGATGAGAAAGGCGGCCGGCGGGGTGCCTACTCCGCCGGCTGCGCCTGCCGCAGGCGGTAGCGCTGCACCTTTCCGGTCACCGTGCGCGGGATTGCCTGCACGAACTCGACCCAGCGCGGGTATTTGTAGGGTGAGAGCTGCTCGCGGGCCATCGCCTGCAACTCTGCTGCCAGCGCCGGTCCCGCCGCGGCCGGGTCGGCCGGAACCACGAAGGCCTTCGGCTTCTCCAGCCCGTCTGCGTCGCGCCAGCCTGCGACCGCCACCTCAGCGACGCCCGGGTGGGCCGCGAGGACTGTCTCCACCTCCTGCGGGGAGACATAGATCCCGCCGACCTTCATCATGTCGTCGATACGGCCGCAGTGGATGTAATAGCCTTCCCCGTCGCGGCAGTACGCGTCCCCCGTCCGTGTCCAGGCCCCCCGGAACGTGGCGCGGGTGCGCGGCTCGTCGCCCCAGTACCCGGCCGCGCTCGACGGTCCCGCCACTTCCAGCGTTCCGATCCGGTCCGCGTCCTCGATGGGCTGGCCCTGCTCGTCGAGGAGGCGCAGCCGGTACCCCGCGACGGGCTTCCCGCTCGTCCCCGGCCGCACATCGCCCGGCCGGTTGGAGAGGAAGGTCTGCAGCATCTCGGTAGATCCAAGCCCGTCCAGAACCTCGACGCCCAGCCGCGCGCCGACACGGGCATGAAGCGCTGCAGGAAGGGCCTCTCCGGCGGAGACGCAGAAGCGCAGGGCATGGGCGCCCGCACAGGGCAGAACTCCTTGCGCCAGCATCATGGCGTAGAGCGTCGGCACGGCGAAGAATACCGTCGGACGTCTGCCGGAGAGCAGGGCGCCGATGCGCGCCGGATCGGGCCTCTCGGGATCCAGCAGGGCGGTCGCGCCCGTTGCGAGCGCAAAGGTCAGGCTGTTGCCGAGACCATAGGCGAAGAACATCTTGGGCGCGGAGAACAGGACATCGTCGGCGCCAATGCCCAGCGTGCCGATGGCGAAGAGATCCGCCGTGCGCGCAAGGCTCTGGTGACGGTGCATCACACCCTTGGGCCGCCCGGTCGTGCCGGAGGTATAAAGCCAGAAGCCGACCTCCCCGCCGCGGGTTGCCGCGGTTGGGAACGCGGGATCGCCTGAAGCCACAAGCGCGTCCAGGGACAGGGCGCCGGGCACGGCCGCACCCGCACCCGTGACTATCCTGTGCTCCAGGTCTGCTGCGGCCGGTGCGGCCGTCAGCCAGAGGGAGGCATCGCATATGAGCGCGCGCGCCCCGGAATCGGTCAGCATATAGGCGATGTCGGCGCCGGTCGCGCGCACGTTCACGGGCACCGGCACGAAGCCGCCGCGCAACGCCCCAAGGAAGCAGACCGGAAAGTCCACCGTATCGTGCAGCAGCAGCATGACGCGGTCGCCGTGCTGCAGGCCAAGCCCTGAAAGTGCACAGGCGAGGCGGCGCGTGTCCCGATCGAGGTCCGAGAAGCTCAAGACCCTGCGTCCGTCGTCGAACGCAGCCTTGTTTCCGCGTCCCGCCGCAAGGTTGCGGCCGATCAGGTCATCGGCGGCATTGTAGAGGGGGCCGGACGTGCTGTCGGTGGATGCCATTGCCTGCTGTTCTCAGACGGCCAGAAAGCGCAGAGATACCGCTTCTATCGTGCGGCCGGAAATGCCAGTGAAGAGTGTCCCGGAAACACATGCCTCAATCTGCCGTTGTGGGCAATGCCGTCCGGCATGGTATTCGCTACGGTGAAGTCCGTCGCGGGCGTTCGGGCGCGGCGTGCGGGATCTGTTGTTCGGAAGTGTTGCATGATGGACAGGACACGGAGCGTCGACTGGGTGCGCGAGGGGGCGGTCGCCTACCTCTTTCTCAACCGGCCCGCGGAGAGCAACGCCCTGACAGCCGGCCTGCTGGACCGCCTCCTGCACCTTCTTGACCGTGCGGCAAATGACGAGAGCGTTCGCGTCATCGTCCTCGCGGGCCGGGGCGACGTTTTCTGTGCCGGGGTCGACCCAGGTGCGCGCAAGCCTGACAGGCGGTCGCCGGCCCCCGATCTCAGCCGGATCCTTGCCGAGGCGGTCACGCCCGTCGTTCTGCGGCTGCGGGAAATCGAGCGCCCGGTGATCGCGGCGGCACATGGTGTTGCCGCTGGCGCGGGGGTCGGCCTCCTCGCCGCGGCCGACATCGCGATTGCCGAGCGCGGAACCCGTTTCGCGCTGGACCAGATCGGCATGGGACTGGCGCCCGAGGCTGGCGCGAGCTGGTTCTTGCCGCGACTGATCGGGCTTGCCCGGACCCGCGCGCTTGCCATGACCGGGGAAGTGTTCGAAGCCGACGAAGCCCGGGAGCAGGGGCTGATCTGGCGTGTCGTCGAGGAGGGCACGCTGATGGAGGCTGCGGGCGCGCTGGCGCAGGAACTGGCCGGACGCCCGCCGCAGACGCTCTCGCTCGTCAAGCGGATGCTGGAGGCGACGACCGTGGCGAGCCTCGAGGAGCAATTGCAGGTCGAGGCGAACGTGCAACGCCGCCTCGGCCGCACCGAGGACCACCGGGAGGCGGCCGCTGCCCTCGCCGAGGGCCGCACGCCCGTCTTCCGGGGAAAGTGACCGCGGCTCAGGCAAGGGGCAGGGTGTAGAGCCGCCCGAACGCGGGCAGCGTGTCCCCGATCCCCGCAAGCCGCAGCGCGTGCCAGATCATCGCATGGTTGGACGAGGTGACAGGCTTGCCGATACGGTCCTCGATCGCCGCGGCCGCCTTGCCGAGGCGCAGGCTGGTGCACGAGACGAACACCGCATCCACGTCGGCGGCCTCCACGATCCGGGCAATCGCTCCCTCGATCGAGGCGACGGTGATGCTGGCGACGGTCGGATCGTTCTCCTCGTTGAAGCTGCCGAATACGGGGACCTCGAACCCGCGCGCCTCGATATAGCGCTGGAGTCCTGCGTTCACGTCGGCGCGGTAGGGCGTCAGAACGCCGATGCGCCGTGCCCCGAAGGCGCGAAAGGCCGCAAACGCTGCCGTGATCGGCGTGGTCGGCTTCGCCTCGGGCCGGACGCTGCGGATCTTCTCGAACACCGTTTCCTCGCCGATCACCATGGCGCCCGACGTGCACCCGAACATCACCACGTCGAGCGTGTCGCCCGGAAGGATCAGGTCGGCGGTCGGCGCGATCCGCTCCTTCATGTCGGCAAGTGTTTCGGGTGTGATCTGCGGGGAGTTGAGGATGCGGGCATTGTAGGCCGCCACCCCCGGCACCTCGGCCAGCACCTCACGCATCTCGTGCTCGAACGTGTAGTCGGTGGCGAGCACCACCGCGCCGAGCCTGGCGCGCGCAGCCACACCCTTGTCCGTCTCGTAGGGCAGATGCTCCAGCATCAGCGTTCCACCCTTCGGCGTCTGTTCGGCCACGCCCATTCCCGTCGTCTCCCGTCCGTTCAGTTGGGAAGCATCATGCCCGCGGTGTCGACCTCGGGCGCGCGGCCCGCGATCAGGTCGGCGGCGATCCGCGCGCTGCCCGCGCCCATCGTCCAGCCCATGTGCCCCTGGCCCGTGTTCATCCAGAGGTTCTGCACGCGCCCGCGTCCGAAGATCGGCAGGCCGGTCGGCGTCATCGGGCGCAGACCCGCCCAGAACTCCGTCCTCTGCCAGTCGGCCGCATCCGGGAACATGGAGCGGATCGTGGCATACATGTGGCGGAAGTCCTTCTCCGTGTAGCTCGTGTCATAGCCCGCGAACTCCGCCGTCGCCGTCACCCGGATGCGG
>JAJLJT010000225.1:0-3735 GCA_033844555.1 Alphaproteobacteria bacterium
CGCGCGCGTCGCCTATGGGACGGAGGCGGGAATATTCCAGCAGAAGGGTGGAATCCCGACCGTCATCTGCGGGCCCGGCAGCATCGAGCAGGCGCACAAGCCCAACGAGTTCTGCGATGTGGCGCAGATCGTGGCATGCGATGGGTTCATGCTCCGTCTCGTCGCGATGCTGGAGAACGGCGGGCCAGCAAGCTTCGGGAGATCTTGAAACAAATTTACCGAAAGCATGTACGGGTAAATCCGTAACAAAAAATTCTATCACCCCATATTACGCAAAGTGATATCAAGGATTGTAGCGATTTACTGGTTGCGAAAGTGTGTGTTGTGCAGTATTGCAACAGTTATTGATGTTTCGCGCGCGTGGGCGGCCGCATCCCTCCGTCCAAGCGCTAAACTTGCCGGGAACCGCTTGCCGCCTTGTGCGGTTTCGCCGTTCCCGGCATTTTTTTGATGACATGATGGGACGCGGCCCTGCGATGAGCAGGCGCGGGATCGGACGTCCCACGGGCGGCGATCAGTCGAGCAATGCCATCGTCTTCGCGACACGCCGGACGGGCCGGAAGCCCCTCTTCTGGTAGAGGCCCAGTGCGCGCGGATGGTCGAGCGTGCAGGTCTCGACCTCGACGCGCGCCGGGGCATGGCTCCACGCGGTCGCGATCGCGGTGTCGAGCAGCCAGCCGCCGAGCCGCAGGCCGATGAAATCGGGGATCAGCCCGAAATAGGCGAGCAGAACGCGGTCCGGCAGGTCGCGCTCAAGCTCGAAATAGCCCGCGGGCGCGCCCTTCACATGGGCGACATAGATGTCGACCGTGTCGCGGTGCAGCGCGGCCGAAAGGTCTTCGTCGCTCAGTTTCTTGCGGTCGACCCAGTGCCAGTCGCGGCCCACTGCGTCGTAGAGATAGCGGTAGTAGTGGACGGGAATGTCCTCGACCTTCAGCAGCGCCAGTCCCGGCAGGGAAGGCGCGCGGGGGCTGCGGCCGGGGTCGTCCGTCATCTCCAGATAGTTGACGACGGTGTCGAGCGTGCGGGGCATGCCTGGCGACCCTCAGCCCTGTTCGATGGGCAGGTCCTTGCGCGCGCCCCATTCGGCCCAGGAGCCGTCGTAGACGCCGACGCGCCGCGCGCCGATCACGTCGAGACCGAGCGCGAGGATCGCCGCCGAGATGCCCGAGCCGCAGGTCGTCGCGATGGGCTTCGAGGTGTCGACGCCTGCACCTTCGAACGCGGCCTTGAGACCGGCTGCGTCCTTCAGCGTGCCGTCCTCGTTGACCAGACCCTGCCACGGCAGGCTGGTCGAGCCAGGAATGTGGCCGGCGCGCAGACCGGGGCGCGGTTCCGCCTCGCGGCCCGCGAAACGGCCGGGCGTGCGCGCGTCGAGGATCTGGGCCGAGCGGGTGCGCACGATCTCGACCATGTCGTCGACGGTGCGCACGGCGGAATTGTCGAAGCGCGCGGTGAAGTGACGCTCGCGCGGCATCGGCTCCCGGTCGGTGACGGGGCGGCCCTCGGCGATCCACTTCGGCAGGCCGCCGTCGAGAACCGCCACGTCCTTGTGGCCGAAGACGCGGAACATCCACCATACGCGCGGGGCCGAATAGACGCCCGTTCCGTCGTAGATCACGATCCGGTTGCCGTCGCCGAGACCCATCTTGCGGACGCGGGCCGAAAACTTCTCCGGCGAGGGCAGCATGTGCGGATAGGGCGACGTGGTGTCGCTGATCTCGTCGATGTCGAAGAAGACCGCGCCGGGGATATGCCGCTCGGCATACTCCGCCCTGGGGTCGCGGGGCACGCCCGGCAGGTACCAGGACGCATCGACGACGCGCACGTCGGGGGCATCGAGGTGCTGCGCGAGCCATTCGGTCGAGACGAGATTGCGGGGGTCGGACGTGGGCATGGACGGGTCCTCGGAATGAGACGGTCTGACGGATATGGGGGCGGGCCTAACCCTCGGCGAACTGGATCGCCACGCGGCGGTTCATGCGGCCCTTCTTCTCGATCTTGGTGACGGCGACGCGGCCGATCTCGGAGGTGCGCGCGACATGCGTGCCGCCGCAGGGCTGGAGGTCGCAGTTCTCGACCCGGATCAGGCGGACGCGGCCCGCGCCGGAGGGCGGCTTCACCGACATGGTCTTCACCAGGTCGGGCTTGGCGGCCAGTTCCTCGTCGGTGATCCAGTCGAAGCTGACGGGATGATCCTCGGCAATGAGCGCGTTCAGCTTCTCCGTCACTTCGTCCTTGTCCGGGCTTTCCTCCATGTCGAAGTCGAGGCGCGACTTCTCCGCCCCGACATTGCCGCCGGTCACGGGGAAGGGCAGCACGGCCGACAGCAGGTGCAGGCAGGTGTGCATCCGCATGTGCGCATAGCGCCGGTCCCAGTCGAGCGTCAGCGTCACGGTCTCGCCCACGGCGGGCGGGGTCTCGCCCTCCGCCGGCACGTGGACGATCTCGTCCGGCGTCTCGCCCTTGACCGTCGTGGCGATGCGCAGCGTGCGCCCGCCGGCGGTGCGCATCTCGCCCGAATCGCCCGGCTGCCCGCCGCCCGTCGGGTAGAAGATCGTGCGGTCGAGCACGATGCCGCCGCGGTCGTTCACGGCGGTCACGGTCGCCTCGCAGGTCTTCAGATAGGCGTCGTCGCGGAACAGGGCTTCGGTCATCGGCGCGGCATCTCCCTTCGGGTGTCCTTGCGGGTCGTTTTCCCGGTTGCGGGAGAGCCTAGAAAGTCTCGCGCCGTTTGTCAGGCCCCAAGCGGCGGGCGGACGCCCTGCCACTGGCGCAAGGGCGCCGCAGACGCTACATGACGGATCGGACCGCGGCCCCGCGGCTTGGCGCGGGCGGTCTGGAGCGCGTGTTCGCACAGGATGAAGAGGTCTGGCCCGCGGGCGCTGACGCGCCCAGGCAGAGGGGAGGTCAGGCAGGACGCGCCGCCGCCGGAATTCGCGGCGGTGATCGGGGAAGCATTTTCCGAGCGGGAGTGCCTCGCCCTGCGCGATCTGGTCGACCTCGGCGGGGACGGGTACCGCGCCGGCCTCGTCGGCGGGCGGGAGGCGGACGGGGTGCGCCGGTCCACCATCGCCTGGATCCCGGAAACGCCCGAATGGCACTGGGTCGAGGCGCGCATGGCCCGCCTGATGGCGGAGGCCCAACGCATCACGGGGCTGGAAATCGAGGCGCTGGAAGAGCGCCTGCAGGTCGCGCGCTACGGGGCGGACCATGGCGACGGCTTCGACTGGCACTCCGACCGCGGCGCGGGCGCGCTCGCCAGGCGGCGCAAGCTCTCGGTCTCGGTGCAGCTTTCCTCCACGGTCGAGTATCGCGGCGGGCACCTGGAGGTGATCGGCGACGGCCGCACCTGGCGTGCGCCCCGCGCCATGGGCACGGCGATCGTGTTCGCGAGCTTCCTGACCCACCGCGTGACCCCGGTGACGCACGGGGTGCGCCACAGCCTCGTCGGCTGGGCTCACGGCAATAGTGTGCGATAGGGGCTTCAGGCCGCCTCGAACACCTGCGGCAGGTCGGGCGCGCGGGTCAGCCACTCCGGCACCGGCAGGCCCTTTTCCTTCAGGAACGCCGGGTTGAAGAGCTTCGACTGGTAGCGCGTGCCATAGTCGCAAAGGATCGTCACGATGGTGTGGCCGGGCCCCATCTCGCGCGCCATGCGGATCGCGCCCGCGACATTGATGCCGGAGGAACCGCCGAGGCACAGCCCCTCGTGCTCCAGCAGGTCGAAGACGA
>JAJLJT010000226.1:0-4545 GCA_033844555.1 Alphaproteobacteria bacterium
AGCCTCCGCGCGCGCACCCAGAGACGGCGGGACGCCGGCGAAGAGGAAGGAGACGCTCGCATCGCCCTCGATCGTCAGTGCACCCTCCGCCGTACCGGCGAACCTGTTGGGCGCCTTGCCTTCGAAGGTGAGCGGCCGCCACCCCAGTGCGTCGAGATCGGCGCCGATGGGCGCGCACCAGCCGTCGTCGCCAGCGGCGGGTGCCGCGGATGGAAGAAGGAGGAGGCCAACGATCACGGCGGCGGCGATGCGTGCGGACATGGTTCGGATATAGAGCGCGCGCAAGATTCCTGCGAGGGCCGTCAGACGCCCGGCGCGATGGTCGTGCTGCGGCGCGCGTCGGGGGCCGCCCGCTCCGCCAGCAGCGAGAGGATGCCCGCCGCGCACATCACCATGGCCAGGGGCACCGGAGTGCCATCGTAGAACTGGCCGACCAGGGTGCCGCCGACCGCGCCCATGCCAAACTGGATCGCGCCGTAGAGCGCAGAGGTCGAGCCCGCCCGCGCCGGGTGATGATCCAGCGCGCCCGCGACTGCGTCGGACCCAACCAGACCCATCATGGAGATGAAGACGAAGAGCGGAACGGCGATGCCGAGCATGCCACCGATCTCCATGCTCGCGGTGGCCAGCAGCGCGGCCCCGGCCGCGGCCATGACCGCGCACCCGATCGTCAGCAGCCGCCTGTAACCGATACGCCAGACGAGCCGCTGGTTGGCCAGCGAGCAGATGCCGATCCCGATCGCGTTCAGTGCGAACAGCAGGCCGTATTCGCGCGGCGAGAAGCCGAAGAGGTCGATGAAGATGTAGGGGGATCCGGAGATATAGGCGAACAGGCCCCCGTAGGCCGCCGCGCCTGCCAGGATGAAGGTGATCGCGCGCCGGTCGGCGAGAATCTCGCCGTATCCCCTGACAACCCGTCCGATGCCGCCGCTCTGCCGCCGCTCCGGCTGTAGCGTTTCGGGCACCAGCGCCAGCACGGTCAGGAAGGACAGGACGCCGAACCCCGACAGGATCAGGAAGACCGTGCGCCAGCCGCTGAACTCGATCACGAAGCCACCGGCGACGGGTGCCAGGATCGCGGCAAGCGCCACCGACGCCATCAGCGTCGACATCGCCGAGGCGGCGCGGTCGCCGGAGCTGATGTCCCGTATGATCGCGCGCGCGACGACCGCTCCCGCGCCACCCCCCACCGCCTGGAGGAACCGCCCGGCGATCAGCAGATCGATGCCTTCGACATAGGCGCAATAGGCGCCGGCGACCGTGAAGATCGCCAGTCCGGTCAGGATGACGGGCTTGCGTCCCGTCCGGTCGGAAAGGGGGCCATAAACCAGCATGCTGAGGCAGAAGCCGGCGAAATAGGCGCTGAGCGTCAACTGCACCGCGCTCTCGTCGGTGCCGAGATCCCGTCCGATTTCCGGCAGGCCCGGCAGATACATGTCCACCGAAAGCGGGCCGAGTGTGGCGAGCAGGCCAAGGGCAAGGACGAGCGTGATCGGCATGGAGAACCGGTTATGGAGGAATTCCTGCAAAAGAGAGCCCATGCGGCCGCGAATGCCAAATCTTTTCTCCCGTCATGCGTGCGTTTGGGCTGCTCATGGCCAAGAAGACATTAACCGGGGCGGCCGATACTGCCCGGTACGCGCATCCGCGCGGGACGCTGAACGAGGGAGGCAACATGCCGAGCGTACGGATGGACCGCACCGCGACATTGGCCATGGCGGGGTTGATGGGCTGGCTCGTCACGGCGCTGCCGATCCTCCCGCGCGAGTTGCCGGGGCTTCTGGTTTTTCTGCTGGGCGTCACCAGCGTTCTGGCAGCCGCCTCGATGACGGCGACGTTCGTCGGCACGCTTGCGGCGATCCTGATCGACGACGACCTCGACCCGGACGCGCCCCCGCGCGAGGCCGACGCATCCGCTTACCTGGTCGCGGCCGCGCTCAGCCTGATGCTGTTTGGCGGGTTTTCGACCATCGCGCTGACGGTCGCAGGCGCACCCGCCGCCGTCTGACCGGCGGGGCCTCGCGGCGGACGAGGCCTCAGTCCCCGAGAAAGCCGTTCAGCACGCCGGCGAGCGTGTTCTGGTCCACCTTCAGCCGGAAGCGGACGTAAGGCCCGTCCGCGCGGGTTTCCGCGCCCGCGAAGTCCTCGTCGCGGAAACCACGGACATTGTAGCCAAGGCTGACCCAGGCATTGTCGAACACCTGCACGCCGACCGACAGGCCGGCCGAATAGTCGACAGTGCCCGCGTTGAGGCTGTGGATTGCGGCGGCCTGCAGTCCGATGTCGATGCGCCGGGTCAGGTCGAAGCGCACCTCGCCGCCCGCATAGTGCGTGAAGCCGGTGTAGGACGCGCCCGCCACGTCGGTCTCCACATACTTCGCGCCGTGGCTGAGCGACGCCTCCAGCCGCGCACCCAGCCGCAGGTTCAGGGCGGCGTTGTTCACGACCTTGAACTGGCGGATCCCCAGGTCGTCCTTCTCGTGCACGAGGTCGAGCCGGTCGAGAAGGACGGGTCCCTCGTCCAGCGGGCGGTAGGCGAGACCCAGGCGCAGGTCGGTGCGCGTCGTGTCGGGTGCGCCCGCGTTGTCGGTGTAGACCGCATTGACGAGGCCGGAGACCGTCAGGGCCTCGCTCACGTCTCCGACGATGGCCCCGGCGAGGCCGAGGCTGCGCGCCCGTTCCCCGTCGCGCAACTGGACGCGCGTCGTCATGGTCCAGTCCTCGCCGCGGTATCCGACGCCGGCGTGCGCGAGGGTGAAGGATTCCGCGGGTTGATCGGGCGAGAAGTCGAGCACGGCGAAGGCGTCGCCCGACCGCTCGAGGATCTGCTGACGCTCCAGGCCTGCCGAAAGCGACCAGTTGTCCCCGAGGTCGATGGTCTGGCCGAGGCCCGCGCGCGCGCCCAGCCGGGTGCCCGCTCCGGCAAAGGCCCGGTCCCCGCCGAGGAACAGCCGCGCCCCCTCCCAGGGTTCGGCCGCAAGGCCGATGCTGGTGTTGAGGGTCTCGAACTCCGCGCCGTGGCGGATCTCCTGCGACGCGCTCAGCATGACGCCGGGCACGATCCGCCAGTCCGCGCCGAGCAAGGTGCGGGTGGGGAAGTCGCCGCTCTCCTCGCCGCCAACCGTCTGCTCGTGCGCCGCCCTGAGCGTGACGGCGCCGGAGAACAGGCCGATCTCGCCGGAGGCCAGCAATTGCGCGCTCCGCCGGTCGAGACCGCCGCCCAGCCCGTCGGACAGGCTGCGCAGGCCGAGACTGAGCGCATAGCTTCGGCCGGTCTGGCTGAGCGTACCCTCGATCACGCCCCGCGTGGCGCCGGTTGCCAGGTCCTCCTCGCGGTAGGCCTGGCTCTCGATCCGCGTGACGCCCGGCAGCACCGTATCCTCCGCGCCTGTGCGCCGCGCCACGATATAACTCGCCTCCGCACCGACCCGGCGCTTGCCGCCGGTCGCTGCGGTCTGCTGGCCGAGACCGAAGCCCGCGTCCTCCTGCCGGGCATAGGCGCGGGCGGCGAGGTCTTCGTCGAGGTGCGTGAGTTCGGCAAGGTACGCACTGCCCGTGCTGGCGGGCCCGCCCCCCGTCGCGCGGGAGCGGGCGGCCTCCGCCCGAAGTTCGGTTCCTTCGGCAATGCCGACCGTCAGGTCGACGCCGCCCAGATCGCTCGTCCGTCCGGCGCCGTTCGCGGCGGCGTCCTCGTGCAGGTAGGTCGCCCCGATCTCGACCCGGCCGCCGAAGGCGCGCACCGCTGCGCGCCCGCCGTAGACGAAGCCACGTTTTCCTGTCCCTTCAACCTCATAGTCGACAAGAATGATGTTCGGGTTGAATTGTGAATCTGTTGCCGCCACGGGTCTGCGCAGACGCACCTCGCCCGTGTCGAAGTCGATGTCATAGTCCAGGAAGCGGGTGAGGCGACGGCTCGCGACGACTTCGTCCGCGCGGTAGCGATCGCGCGTCTCGATCGTCACGGTCTCGCTGTTGCGCACCAGTGGCCGTGCAGAGAGGCGGAAAGGCCCCCAGGTTCCAATCGCGCGGATCTCGTCGCGCAGGAAGCGCTGGCTGGTCTCGGCGCCGAACATCACGATGGAGGCGGCCTCGTCCTCATAGGCGGTCTTCAGGCCGGACAGCCTCTGCTCGAACCGGGCAAGCTCCGTGGCGCCAAGACCGGCGTCATAATCGCCGAACAGGGCGTAGAACTGCTCCCGCTCCAGCTTCACATAGAGGGGATAGCTGCTTTCGGCCTCGGCGTTCTGCTCCGAGGCATCGCCATAGACCGTGTAGTAGGCATCGGGGTCGATGGTGCCGAACAGTTCGCTTTCGGCTTGCCTCCGCGACTTCGCGGTGTCGAGGGCGAGGGTCAGCAGCCACTCCCCCTTGATCAGTCCCTTCGCGAAGAAGGCGATGCGGCCGTCGGCCGTCGTGCCTGCGCTGCCGCCCAGCGCGCCGAGCGTCGTCATGTTCCCGTGCGCCGTGGCATGGCCCAATGTTCCCTCTGCGAGGCCGACGACGATCCATTCGCGCGCCTCGGGGCGGATCCAGACGGTCAGATCC
>JAJLJT010000227.1:0-2577 GCA_033844555.1 Alphaproteobacteria bacterium
CCCAGCATCAGGTCGTTGTAGAAGGCGCTGAAGACGTCGAGCTTGGCCGTGTCGAAGGAATAGGCGCGGAGCACGTTCGGCACCATGCCGAGCTTTTCCTGGCAGATGTTGAAGAACTTGGCCGTCCGCTCCGGCAGGTCCTTCGTCTCCGGCAGGGGGATGTCGAGGGCGATCACGTGGCCGGGCTGCGCGCTCTTGGCTGTCATCTGGGCATCTCCTTGGATCGGGTTCGTGTGGTTGGCCGTTCTCAGCGGCTGGTGAGCAGGTTTCCGGTGCGCCACGGCAGGGGCTCGGCCCCCGCGACCTTGGCGACGGGCTGGCCGGGCCGGACGAGCTTTTCCCGCTTGCGGGCGAACAGCACGCCGGACGTGCGCGCCACGATGGGCGTGCGCGGCGCGTGCGCGTCCTCAAGGTCCACGATCTCGCCCAGCGTCTGGCCTTTCTCCACCCGGTCGCCGACCGCCACGGTCCAGACGGCGACGCCCGCCACCTCCGCCTCGATCATGTCGACGCCGTCGAGCGGGGTGGCCTCCGCCAGCAGCGGCGGAACGGGACCGGCGTCTCCCGTCAGGAAGCCGCGGCGCGTCAGCAGCCGTGCAATCGCCTCCGCATCGGCAAGCGCCGTCGCGTCGTCCACATCCGGCCCGCCGCGCAGTTCCACCGTCGCCGACAGGCAGGCATTGGGGATCGCCTTGTCCGGAAAGCGCGCCGCAAGCTCCCACCAGATCGTGGAGCACGCCTCGTCGAACGGATTGCCGCCCGACGTCTCCGCCAGCAGATGCGCGTGCGACTTCAGGTCGCCTGCGAGGTCGCGCGCATCGGGCCACAGCGGCGTGCCGAGATAGAGGTGCAGCACCGCTTCGGAATCGCAATGCAGGTCGAGGACGAGGTCCGCCACGCCCGCCTCAAGGAACAGCGCCCGCTTCAGCGCCTGGTCCTCGCGCGCCGCCGGCAGCGCAAGCGTCGCCGCCCGGATCGCGCCGCGGATCGCGGCGACATTGGCGTCCGGGTCCGTTCCCAGCCGGTCCGCGACCGCGCCCGCCACCGTCTCCGTCAGCGCCGGCCAGCCGCGATTGAAATTCTCCCCCGATTCAGCGTGGTAGCGGCCGAGGTGCACGTCGGCCAGGTGCTGGTCGAGGCCGATGGGGTTCGCGAACGGCACGACCACGATCTCGCCCGCGATGCGCCCCTCCTCCGCCGCGCGGTCGAGCAGGCGGACGAGGTGATGCGCGACCAGCAGGCCCGGCGTCTCGTCGGCATGGAGCGACGCCTGGATATAGGCGCGCCGCGCCAGCCCCCCGCCCCAGCGGCAGAGCGTCACCTGGCGCCGCGTGCCCGCACTGACCACGGGCAGGTCGATATGCTCGGTGATGCGTGTCATTCAAGCCGTCTCCCGTCGTGCCCCCCGATTGACCGGCACCGCCTCGCCCGCCATCGTGGCGGGAGCAAGGCCCGCGGCCAAGATAGGGGAGATGGGGGCAGATGAGCTACCGCGCATTCCGGGTCGACACCGCAGATCAGGTCGCCCACGTCCGCATGATGCGGCCGGAAAAGGCGAACGCCCTCGACGCCGACATGTGGCGCGAACTTCCCGAAATCGTCGACAGCCTCGACGCCGGAGGCACCGTGCGCGCCATGGTGCTGTCGGGCGAGGGCAGGCACTTCTGCTCCGGCATCGACCTCACGGCGCTCTCCTCGCTGGGCGCGCTGCGCACCGGCGGGGATGAGGCGCGCGCGGCGGCCGCCATGTGCGACCTCGTGCTTGCGCTTCAGGACAGCTTCACCGCGTTCGAGCGTGCGCGCTTCCCCGTCATCGCGGCGGTCCACGGCGCCTGCCTCGGCGGCGGGATCGACATGATCACCGCCTGCGACATCCGGCTCGCCTCGGCGGATGCGGTCTTCGGCGTGGAGGAGGTGAACATCGCCATCGCCGCCGACGTCGGCACGCTGCAACGCCTGCCGCGCATCGTGCCGCCCGGCATCGCGCACGACTGGTGCCTGACGGGCCGCCGCTTCGGCGCGGAGGAGGCCGCGCGCTGGGGCCTCGTCAGCGAGATGCTCCCAAACGCCGACGCCCTCCACGCCCGCGCGCTGGAGCTGGCGAAGGAGCTTGCGGCGAAATCCCCGCTCGCCGTCTGGGGGACCAAGAAGATGCTGCTGCACGCCCGCGACCACACGGTCGCAGAGGGCCTGCGCGAAGTGGCGAACTGGAGCGCGGCGTCCCTCTCCCCGCCGGAGATCATGGAGGCCGCCGCCGCCCGCGCGCAGAAGCGCCCCGGCCGCTTCGCCGACCTGCCGCCGCGCCGCAAGGGCCTGTGAGGTCGCCCCGCCCTTCAGACCGGGTCGGAGAAGGGCGGCGTCGTGTGCAGGATCTTCCAGATGCCCTGCGCGGTCATCAGCGTGCGCTTCTCGGTATAGAGACGGCCCTCGACGAACACCACGTCGCGCGTCTCGCGCACCACTTCCGCCGTACCCTGGATGCGGTCGCCCAGCTTTCCGGCGGCGAGGAAGTTGCAGTCGAGGTTGATCGTCGCGCAGGCCTTGCGGCCGATCTTCTCGAACACCGTCACGCCCAGC
>JAJLJT010000228.1:0-2524 GCA_033844555.1 Alphaproteobacteria bacterium
AAGCGGGCACGCCGTCGGCGGCCAACGCGGCTGGCCGCGCCTACGCTGTCTTGCGCGTCATGGCGATGGACTTCCGCTTCGGTCCGGGCGCCAAGATCAACGAGGCGGAACTTGCCGAGCAGCTGAACGTTAGCCGCACGCCGCTGCGCGAGGCGTTGCACCGGCTTGCGTCGGAGCGGCTGGTGCTCTTCTCCCCGGGGCAGGGGTTTCGCGCCCGCACGCTCGACACGAAGGAGGTGTTCGACCTCTACGAGACCCGGCTGCAGGTCGAACTTGCGATCGTCGATCTCGCCTGCCAGCGCGCCACGGCCGAAGACATCGCGGGCTTCGACCGCCACCTCGACGACGTGGCCGCCCGCATCGCCGGGGCCAGCATCGACGAGATCGTGACCTTCGACGAGCAGTTCCATGAACTGATCGCCGCCTCGACCGGCAATGAGGAGCTTGTCTGGCTGCTCCGGAACGTGAATGCGCGGCTGCATTTCACCCGCTGGATTTCCACGCAAGGCGCGGCCCCCACCGATGCCGAACACCGCGCCCTCGTCCAGGCGATCCGCGACGGCGACCGGCCGCGCGCGGCCGAGATCATGCGCGCCCACATCGGCAAGCGCCTCGACCAGGTTGTCGAGATCATCACCGAAGGCCACGCGCGGCTCTATCGCCGCACGCTGGAGGAAACCGGCGACATCGCCCAATTGCTCAAGAAGAAGAGGACTGCCGCATGACCGCTTCCCCGCCCGCCAACCGCCTGACTGGGGCCGAGGCCTTCGTCCGGATGCTGGAGCTGCACGGGGTGGAGATCATCTTCGGCCTGTGCGGGGACACCTCGCTGCCGTTCTACGACGCGCTCTACCGCATCGGCGGCAACATCAAGCACGTGCTGACGCGGGACGAGCGGTCGGCCTCCTACATGGCGGACGTCTACGCGCGCGTCTCCGGCAAGGTCGGCGTGTGCGAGGGGCCTTCGGGCGGCGGCGCGACCTACATCCTGCCGGGCGTCGTGGAAGCGAACGAAAGCTCCATCGCGCTGCTCTCTGTCACCACCGACATCGGGACGGGCTCGCGCGGGCGCTATGCGCTGACCGAGCTTGACCAGAAGGCGCTCTTTGCGCCGCTGACCAAGTGGAACGAGGTGATCGGGGCGAGCGGCGACGTGCCGCGCATGCTGCGCCGCGCCTTCCGCGAGATGACGACGGGCAAGCCCGGCGCGGTTCACCTCGGCCTGCCGTTCGACGTGCAGAAGGGCGAGGTGGACGAGAAGGAGCTTTACGGCGACCCGGCGCTGGGCGTCTTCCCGTCCTACCGGTCGGGTGCTGCCTCCGACAGCGTGGCGGCGGCTGCCAGGGCACTGGTCGAGGCGGAGCGTCCGCTCATCGTCTGCGGCGGCGGGCCGGTGATCGCGCGCGCACAGACGGAGCTTGAGAGCCTGGCGGAGCGGCTGGGCGCGGTGGTTGCGACGACGATCAGCGGGCAGGGCGCGATCCTCGACACGCACCCGCTGGCGCTGGGGGTGGTGGGGTCCAACGGCGGCTGTGCGGAGACGCGCGCGGTCGTGGACGACGCCGACCTGATCCTGATGGTCGGCTGCCGGGCGGGGTCGGTGACGACCGAGCGCTGGCGGCATCCTGCGCCGGGCAAGGCGCGGATCCTGCACCTCGACGCCGACGCGGGCGTGATCGGTGCGAACTACCCGACCGAGGTCGCGATGCTGGGCGACGCGAAGCTGACGCTCGCCGCGCTCGATGCCGCGGTCGCCGCGATCCTCGACGGCACGAGCCGGTCGGATGCGCGCGCGCGCGACGCGGTGGCGCAAGCCAAGGCCACGAAGTTCGCCCGCTTCCGGGAGATCGCCGAGAGCAGCGAGACGCCGATCCGGCCCGAGCGGGTGGTGCGCGAGATGCAGGACCTGCTGCCCGCCGACGCCATCGTGATCGCCGATCCAGGCACGCCATGCCCCTATCTTTCGGCCTATTACGAGCTTTCCGACGCTCGCGGCCGGCTTATCTCCAACCGTGCGCACGGGGCGCTCGGCTACTCGCTTCCGGCGGTGCTGGGCGCGCACAAGGCGCGGCCCGACCAGAAATGCGTGGCGATGATGGGCGACGGTTCCTTCGGCTTCAACGCGGGCGAGCTTGAGACGCTGGTGCGCGAGGATGCGCCGGTCACGCTGATCGTCATGTCCAATTCGGTCTTCGGCTGGATCAAGGCGGGTCAGAACTCGGGTTTCGGCCAGCGGTTCTACTCGGTGGACTTCAATCGCACCGACCATGCCCGGGTGGCGGAAGCCTTCGGCGTCAAGGCCTGGACCGTGCGCGAGGCGTCCGAGCTTCGGCCCGCGCTGAAGGCCGCGTTCGAGCATGGCGGTCCCAGCCTCGTCGACATTCACAGCCAGCCGCTGCACGAGGCGGCGGCACCGGTGACCGAGTGGATTGCCTGACCCTGTTGCGGAAAACCCCGGGCGCACGAGGAGTGGGGCGCTGGTGTCCGGGACGAACGACAACCCCCCGCATGACAAGGAGAGTTC
>JAJLJT010000229.1:0-3772 GCA_033844555.1 Alphaproteobacteria bacterium
CGCGAGATGATCGAGGACGGGCTCGTCACCAACCGCTTCGACATGGCGGTGGTGCTGACCTCCAACGTGAACAATCCGGAGCTTTCGACCGACACGCTGCTGAGTTCGCAGCGCCGGTTGTGGGTGCCGTCCGGGCACCCGCTGCTGAGCGCGGAGAGTGTCGGTTTCCGGGAAATCTCGCGCGAGCCCTACATCATGCTGACGGTCGACGAGGCGGCACACACGACGCTGCGCTACTGGAACCGGACGGACTACCAGCCCTCGGTGCGGCTCAGGACCTCCTCGATCGAGGCGGTGCGCTCCATCGTGGCGAACGGGCAGGGGGTGACGATCCTGTCGGACATGGTCTATCGGCCCTGGTCGCTGGAGGGAAAGCGGATCGAGACGATCATCCCGTCGGAGCCGGTGCCATCCATGAACATCGGGCTTGCATGGCGCAAGGGCGTCGAACTGACGCCGGCCATGCGGCTCTTCCGCGAGTATTTCAGCGAAGCCTACCAGACGCCGCAGAGCTATCTGCCGCGTTAGGCCGACACCAGGACACGAGGAGACACGACATGCGACCCAAGGCCGTTCCCGTCCGCCGGATCGAGAACGAGGTGACGATCGTTACCGAATGGCAGTTCGACAAGGACGCCGAAACGGGCTGGCACCGCCACGAATACGACTACCTCGTGATGCCGCGCGGCAACGGCCGCCTGCTCATCGAGAGCGCGGAGGGCGAGGCGATTGCCGAGCTTTCGCCCGACAATCCCTATTTCCGCAAGGCCGGCGTCGAGCACAATGTCGTCAACGCAACCGGTGCGCCCTTCGCCTTCGTCGAGGTCGAGTTCAAGCGCCGCTGAAGACGCCGGATAGCCTCGCGCCGTCGTTTCAGGACGCGGCGGGCCCCGCGTCCTCGAGATCGACCGTGACGTTCGTTACCTGGGGCTCGACGGCTTGCACGGCCTTGCGCTCCTCGTCGGTCCACGCCGCGACGAGGATCAGCTGCGCGGGTGTGCCTTCGCCGTTGGCCTGCTCGGCCGGCACGGGCTCGAACACGAAGAGCCCTTCCTGCCCGAGATAGAAGGTGTGGTCGCCCAGCGCGTTGCGCAGCGTCTCCATGGCCGGGTTGTCTTCTTCGACGGGCTCGACGTCGAGCGCGTTGCGGACGGCAGTTACCTGGGCTTCGGTCAGTCGCATGTGATCCTCTTCTCATGTGGGATGGTCTGGAAACGAAAGGGGGCAGGCCCCGGGCGGCGACCCGGAAGGCCCTTCGACTCGAACGGGAAACTGGGCTGTGAACGTCCGTCGTTCGTGTGAGGCGCCACCCGATCCCCGCTGCAATGGGGTGAGGACAGGGCGGCACACAGTCATGCGCGGACAGGCCGGTCCGGCACCGCGCGGCTTCAGGTCGAGCCCCCTCGGCTCACTGCTCAACCTAGTGACTTTTGCCTGACAGTTCAAACCTGGGTCGTGCCGCGCTTGCAAGCGCGCGCCGGGTTTCCGAAGATCGCCTCCGGCATCCGGGGAGGGGGCGGCATGAGCGAGCGGGAGAAGCGGTACCCGAACCTTCGGGAACTGTATCTCGGACGCAGCGTTGCGGCCGTCCGGTTCCGGTTTGCGCAGCTTGTTCTCGACCTCGTCGTGATCGCGCTCTTTTTTCTCACGACCGTGATCGGGACGCCGACGTGGGTGCTGGTCGCGGACCTCGTCTTCGCGGCCCTGGTGGGCGCGGACATCGTCGCACGATGGCTGATCGCGTCCGACCGGCGCAAGCTGGCGCTCGACCCGTTCACCTGGGCGGACATCGCGGTGCTGTTCAGCCTTCTCGCACCCCTGGTGTTCGGGAATTTCGCCTATCTGCGGGTGCTGCGGGCGCTCCGGATCCTGCGGTCGTACCACGTGCTGAGGGAATTGCGGCGCTCCAACAGGTTCTTCGAGGAACACGAGGAGGTGCTGCAACGCAGCCTGAACCTCGTCGTCTTCATCGTGATCGTGTCGGCCACGGTGTTCGTCTTCCAGGAGGGGCGGAACCCCGGCATCGCCAACTATCTCGACGCGGTGTATTTCACGGTGACGGCGCTGACCACGACGGGCTTCGGCGATATCACGCTGGTTGGAACGAGCGGGCGGCTCCTCTCCATCGTGATCCTTGTTGGCGGGGTCGGTCTCTTCCTGCAACTCGCGCAGTCGATCTTCCGGCCCAAGAAGGTCGACTTCACCTGCCCGGGCTGCGGACTGACGCGGCATGAGCGCGACGCCGTCCACTGCAAGCATTGCGGGCGTGAACTGAAGATCGAGACGGAGGGGGCCTGAGCGGGCGGGGGGCTTTCAGTCCGCGATCGCCGGCCCCGTCTTGTGCGCGAGCCCTTCCTCGTCGCGGCCCGCGCGATTGATCGCCGTGCTGACCGGCGTCGCCTTCAGGCGCCCGTCGGGCCATGGGCGCAGCAGGCTGGCTGCCGCATCCGGATCGCCCGTGAGCCAGGTCTCGAAATTTTCCGCCGCGAGGATCACAGGCATCCGGTCGTGGATGCGGGCTGCGAGCCGGTTCGCTTCGGTCACGAGGATGGTCATGCTCTCGATTGCGTCAGGGGCGTCCTCGCCGCCGTCTTCGGGCTCCCACCGCTCCCAGAGGCCCGCGAAGGTCATCGGCCCCTCGTCCTTCGGCTGGATCAGGTACGGCTGCTTGCCATGCTCCGTCGCCTGCCATTCGTAGAAGCCCGTGGCGGGCACGAGGCAGCGCCGCGCCCGGAAGGCCGCGCGAAAGGCGGGTTTTTCCCGCACCGTCTCGGCGCGCGCGTTGAACATGGAATAGCGGCTGTCCGGCCCCTTGCTCCAGGAAGGCACGAGGCCCCAGCGCACCTGCGCGAAGGCGCGGGCCTCCCCCTCCATCCGCACGATGCCGGTTTTCTCCGTGGGCGCGATGTTCCAGCGGGGCGCGAGGTTCGGCGCAGCCTGGGCGGACGTGAGATTGTAGAGGGCGCGGATTTCCGCCCAGGTCATCGTGTTGGTGAAGCGGCCGCACATGGATGCCGCCTCCGCCTATGTCGTCAGCAGCAATGCAAGCTGGCGCGAGCGGGCGACGAGCGCGCCGGTCTCGTCCCACAGCTCCCCGTCCTCGACCAGCATGCCATTGTGCAGGTCGCGGGTGCGGAACCGTCCGGCGATCCAGCCGGGTGCGGGCACGCGGCGCACCTGCACGGTCAGTTCCACTGTCGGCACCCAGCCGACCGCGCCGAGAAGCCCATAGAGCGAGGGCGGAAAGGCGTCGGCGAACAGGATCAGCGACAGGGGATCGGGCGCGCGGCCGTCGCGGAAGCGGACCCAGCCCGCCATTTCCGCCCGGCCGGCGTGGCCCGCGTCCGTGAAATCGGGATGCACGCGGATATCGAGGCGCTTCAGGATCGCAAGGTCGACGCCCTGCGCCATGCTGTCCCGGTTGGAGCACGCCTCCGGCGGGGGCAGGTCGTCGGGACGCGGGATGGTCAGTTCCGGTCCCCCGCTGTCGCTCCCGAACTGCGCGGCATCGGCGAAGCCTGCGAGCAAGCGGATCCGCTCCTGCCCGTCCTGGTGCAGCGTGGCCGTCGCCGTCGCCATCCGGCGGCCCGCGCGGACGAGCGAGGTGCGCACCTCCGCCGGTTTCCCAGCCAGTCCCGGCCGCAGGTAATGCGTGGTCACGGTCGCGGGGAAGTCGCGGCCCGTCACCTGCGCCATGGCGTTGAGCGCGATCCCGGCGAGGTAGCCGCCGTTCGGGTTGCCGCCGATGCTCCAATGGGGCGTGACGGCTGCG
>JAJLJT010000230.1:0-11558 GCA_033844555.1 Alphaproteobacteria bacterium
CCATGGAAGGTGCGCCGAACGTCGTGCTGGCGGAGGCCGGCACGGGCATCGGCAAGACGCTGGGTTACCTCGCACCCGCCAGCGTCTGGGCGGAGAAGAACGACGGCGCCGTCTGGGTCTCGACCTACACCAAGGCGCTGCAACGACAGATCGACCGGGAACTCGACCGGCTCTACCCGGACCCGCGGGAGAAACGCGCCCGCGCCGTCGTGCGCAAGGGGCGGGAGAACTATCTCTGCCTGCTGAACTATCAGGAGGCAGTGGGCCGTGCAGCGACCGGGGGGAGCGACCCGGTGGCGCTGGGCTTCGTCGCGCGCTGGCTGGTGGCGACGCGCGACGGCGACGTGATCGGCGGCGACCTGCCGGGCTGGCTGCCAGACCTGATGGGGGGTGCGTTCTCGGGTCTGACCGACCGGCGCGGCGAGTGCATCTATTCCGCCTGCGAGCACTACCGCCGCTGCTTCATCGAACGGACGGTGCGGCGCGCCCGCGGCGCGGACATCGTGGTGGCGAACCATGCCCTCGTCATGGCGCAGGCCGCCCTCGACGCCCTCATAGACGCGCCCGACGAGGATGGTGTGTCGGAGGCGCGCACCAGGCTCGTGTTCGATGAGGGCCACCACCTGTTCGAGGCCGCCGACAGCGCCTTCTCCGCCTGCCTGTCGGGCCTGGAGACCGCGGAACTGCGCCGCTGGGTGCGCGGCGGGGAGAGCCGAAGGCGGCGCGGGCGCGGTCTGGAGACGCGACTTGCCGACCTCATCGCCGCGATCCCGGAGGATGCCCCCCGCGAGAAGGCGGAAGGCGCGCTGCGGGCCGCGCGCGCCCGCGCCGCCGACCTGCCGGGCGAGGGCTGGACGAGCCGCATCCGCGAGGGCACGCCCGCCGGTCCCGCCGAGACGCTGCTGGCCGGGCTGATGGCGCATGTGCGCGCGCGCAGCCCGGAGGGTGCAGGACTGGCGCAGGAAGCCGAGCTGCGGCCGCTCACCGACGGGCTTGCCAAAGCGGCGGAGGCGCTCGCCGCCGTTCTGGACGATCTCGCGGGCAATCTGAGGGCCTTGTCGGGCGCGCTCCGGGCGCGCCTCACGAACGAGGCGGACACGCTGGACACCGCCGAACGCACGCGCCTCGCGGCCGCCGCGCGCGGCCTCGACCGGCGCGCCAAGGTGATGCTGCCGACGTGGATCTCGATGCTGCGCGGGATCGATGCGGACCCGCCCGAAGGCGCGGTGGACTGGGTCTCCGTCGATCCCGTCGGCGGGCGCGCGCTCGACGTGGCGCTGCGCCGCCACCTTCTCGATCCCATGGCGCCGTTCGCGGTGTCGGTGCTGGCCCCGTCGCACGGTGCGCTGATCACCTCGGCAACCCTGCGCGATCGGGAACTCGACGCGGCGCAGGACGGAAACTGGGTCAGCGCGGAGGCCCGCACCGGTGCGCGCCACCTGCCGCTGCCGGCGATCCGGGCGAGCTTCGCCTCCCCTTTCGACTATGGCGCGGAGACGCGGGTCTTCATCGTGACCGATGTGCGCCGCGACGAGCCGTCGGAGGTTGCGGCTGCCTACGAGGCGCTGATCCGCGCGGCGGGAGGTGGGACGCTCGGCCTCTTCACGGCGATCCGGCGGCTGAAGGCGGTGCACGAGCGGATCGCGCCGAAGCTGGAGGGCGACGGTCTGCCCCTCTACGCCCAGCACGTCGACGCGATGGACGTGGGCGGCCTCGTCGACCTGTTCCGGGAGGAGGAGGACGCGAGCCTGCTCGGCACCGACGCCGTGCGCGACGGGGTGGACGTGCCGGGCCGCGCGCTGAGGCTCGCCGTGTTCGACCGGGTGCCCTGGCCGCGTCCCGACATCCTCCACAAGGCGCGGCGCGCGCACTTCGGGCGGCGCACATACGACGACATGCTGGTGCGGCTGCGGCTCGCGCAGGCGTTCGGGCGGCTGATCCGGCGGCAAGGCGACCGGGGGGTGTTCGTGCTGCTCGACGCGATGACGCCGTCGCGGCTGCTGACCGCCTTCCCGCCGGAGACGCCGGTTGCGCGCGTGGGCCTCGCCGAGGCGGTGGGAGAGACGCGCGCCTTCCTGCACCGGCGCGCTGGGGACTTGCCCTGACCCCGCGAACCGCCTAGCGTCCCGGCAACGCAACAAGCCGCGAGTGGTGCCGCAGATGTCCTCTTCCGCTTCCCAGCTGAGCCCGCAGGCCGCCCTGATCTACGTGATGGTGATCGTGTCCGCCGCCGACAGCGAGATGACCGACCGGGAACTCTACACGATCGGCGAGATCGTGAAGACGCTGCCGATCTTCGAGAATTTCGACCGCGAAACGCTCGTCTCGACCGCCTCTGCGTGCGCGGAACTGCTGTCGGACGAGGACGGGCTCGACCGGGTGTTCGACGTGGTGGAAGCGGCGCTTCCCGTCCGCCTGCGCGAAACGGCCTATGCGCTCGCCTGCGACGTGGCGGCCTCCGACGGCAAGGCCGGGCAGGAGGAGTTGCGCCTGCTGGAGATGATCCGCCACCGCCTCAATGTCGAGCGGCTGTCGGCCGCGGCCATCGAACGGGGCGCGCGTGCCCGCTATGCCCGCATCTGAGGCTTAGCCTGGAGACCGTATTCAGGGGTCGGTCCGCTCCGGCAGGAAGCGGATAAAGCGGGCTGCCGCCTCCAGCGCGCGGGAGAGCGCCACCTCCGGCGTCGTGCCCGACGACTTGCGGGGCGCGAGATCGTGGTTGCCGTCGGGAACCCACTGGACGCGTACCCGTTCGGGCAGCTCATAGCCCGGCACCTCCTCGAAATTGCCGAACGGGTCGCGCGTCCCCTGAACGATCAGCGCCGGGCAATCGAGCGCCTGCAAGGGCTCCAGCCGCAGCCGGTCCGGCTTTCCCGTCGGATGGAAGGGGTAGCCGAAACAGAGCACCCCGGCCGCGCCGACATCCGCCGCAACCGTGGCTGCGACGCGCGCGCCCATCGACTTGCCCGCGACCACGAGGCGGCGCGCACCGACGAGACCGGCCGCAGCGCCGCGGAACGCGTCACAGAGCACAGGCATCCGGTCGGGTGGCGCCTTGCGCCCTTCGATCCGCGCACGGCGCATGTAGGGAAACTCGAACCGCACCACGCGTATGCCGTGCGCCGCGAGCCCGCGCGCCGCGCCCGTCATGAAGGGGCTGTCCATGCCCGCACCGGCCCCGTGCGCGAAGAGCACGGTCGCGGAGGCGCCGACGGGACCGTCTGTGAGCACCTGTTCCATGCGGCGAGAGTGCCGCGAGTCGCAATTCCCGTCACGCGGGAAAACATGGATACGGATGTGGCGGCGGCAGCGGGGCCGTGCCCTGCGCACGACATGTTTGCCCGCAATGGCAACCGCCCGTTATTCTCGGCAGCCTTCAGCGGGGTTCTCGATGCGCATCCTTCTGCTCTTTCGTCACGCGAAGTCGAGCTGGACCGACCCGAAGCTCGACGATCACGACCGCCCCTTGAACCGGCGCGGGCGCGACGCCGCGCCGGCGATGGCGCGCTACATGGCTGCCGAGGGCCTGGTTCCGGACTTCGTCTGGTGCTCGACGGCGCGACGGGCGCACGAGACGCTTGATCTCTGGTCCCTCGCCACAGGCCGCACGCCGCCGGTCGAGTACCGTCGGGACCTTTATCTCGCGGGCGTGGCCACCATCGTCTCCACGGTGCGGCGCACCGACGACGCACACCGCATGGCCATGCTGGTCGGACACAATCCCGGCCTGGCCCATGCCGCGCAAGACCTACTCGCCGATCGCGACAGCCCGGAGGCGGTCGAGATGAGCCTCAAGTTCCCGACCGCAGCGGTGGCAGTCATCAGCTTTCCCGTCGACCGCTGGGCCGGCGTGACGCCCGGTACGGGCAAGCTCGAGCGCTATCTGACGCCGCGGCGCGTCTCCGGCCTCGCGGACGAGGACTGAAGCCCTTCAGGCCGCCGGAACGGGAGCAGGCTGCGCGCCGATCTGGTCCGGGCGCGCGCGCAGATGCCGCAGATAGCGGGCCTCGAGCCAGCGCACGAAGAGCACGATGGCGAAGGTCAGCACGCAGTAGAAGACGCCCGCCGTCAGATAGGCCTCGTAGGGCGCGTAGGTCCGGCTGTTGATGATGCGCGCGACGCCGAGCAGATCCTCGACCGTCACGATGCTCGCCACCGCGCTGCCGTGGAGCATGAAGATCATCTCGTTGCCATAGGCGGGCAGGGCGCGCCGCATGGCGCTCGGCAGAAGGATGCGCCGCAGTTCCAGCGCGCGCGACATGCCGCAGGCGCGCGCCGCCTCGACCTCGCCCAGGGGCGTGCGCTGGATCGCGCCGCGCAGGATCTCGGCGGTGTAGGCCGCCGTGTTGAGCGTGAAGGTGATGAGCGCGCACTTCCACGCCTCGTCGATCAGCACCCAGGCCCAGCTTTCGCGCAAGCCCTCGAACTGGCTGAAGCCGTAATAGACGACGTAAAGCTGCACCAGCAGCGGCGTGCCGCGGAAGACATAGGTGAAGACCCACACGGGTCCGTTCAGCAACGGGTTGGCCGAACAGCGCGCGATGGACAGCGGAATGGCGAGCGCGAGACCAAGGACGAGCGCGGCGGCCACAAGCGCCAGCGTCACACCGGTCCCCGCGAAATACCACGGCAGGTTGCGCCAGACGAGGCCCCAGTCGAAACCGAAGGCGAGGAACCAGACGAAGCCCGACACAAGCAGCAGTACCAGCGCGTACCCAAGCCCGCGCAACACCCAGCCGAGCAAGCGCTGCAGCGCCGGCAGGTCGATGCGCGCCGCGCGGTCGAACAGCCAGGCCAGCCGGTGGAAGGGTTTGATCTCCTTGCCCTCCAGCCGCTGCAGCGCCGGCGCCGTCGCCGAGGTGAAAAGCAGGTAGACCAGCGCCACCGCGATGAAGAACAGGAACGGCTCGCGCACCGACTTGCCCGCCAGATCCGCCCGCCTGACGATGTCGTCCAGTCCGATCACGGAGACCAGCGCCGTCGTCTTCATCAGCACGAGCCAGTTGTTGGTGAGGCCCGGCAGCGCATGGCGGATCATCTGCGGCGCGAGCACGTTGAAGAGCACCTGCGCCCGGCTCATGCCATAGGCCTCCGCCGCCTCGATCTGACCCTTCGGGACGGCGAGGATCGCGCCGCGAAAGGTCTCCGTCATGTAGGCGCCGTAGATGAAACCGATGGTCAGAACGCCCGCGATCCACGGGTTTACGTCGATATAGTCCTCGTGCCCCAGCATCGGCGCGACCCAGTTCACGAAGATCTGGCCACCGAAATAGATGAGCAGCATCAAAACGAGGTCGGGTACGCCGCGGATCACGGTGGTGTAGGCAGCGGCAGTCCCCGCGGCCACGCGGGAGCGCGAAAGCTTCGCCAGCGCGCCCGAGAGGCCGAGCGTCAAGGCGATCACAACGGAGGCAAGCGCCACGGTCACCGTGGTCCAGGCGCCTGCGAGAAGGCTCGGCCAGTATCCGTAGAGATCGAACGGCACGCGCGCTGCCTCCCCCCGTTTCCTGCGGTTCCTTCCCCCTGAACGGCCACGGCCCCCGGACCTTCCGGTCGGGGGCCGTGGCTCGCGTCAGACGTCCGGCATCAGACCTCAGCCGCCGTAGACATCGAAGTCGAAATACTTGTCGTTGATCCGCTGATAGGTGCCATTGGCGCGCACCTTGTCGATCGCGGCGTTGAAGCACTGGCGCAGGCGGTCGTCGTTCTTGCGGATCGCGATGCCCGCGCCTTCGCCGAACCATTTCGGATCGGTGAGCGAGGGGCCGATGAACTCGAACTCCTCGCCGCCCGGCTGCTTCAGGAAGCCGTCCGAGGCCGCGACGGAATCCTGCAGCGCCATGTCGATGCGCCCGGCCTTGAGGTCGAGATAGACCTCGTCCTGCGTGCCATAGCGCACGATGTCGGCAGCCGGATAATTGTCGCTGATGTAATTGTCGTGGATGGTCGCGCGCTGCACGCCGATCTTCTTGCCCTTCAGCCCCTCGGCCGAGATCTCGAAACCCGCACCCTTGCGGGCGATGAAGCGGGCCGGCGTCTGGTAGTACTTGTCGGTGAAGTCGACCTTCTGCCGGCGCTCCTCGGTGATCGACATGGAGGCGATGATCGCGTCGTACTTCCTGGCGAGCAGTCCCGGAATGATGCCGTCCCAATCCTGTTGCACCAGCGTGCACTCCGCCGCCATCGCCTGGCAAAGCGCCAGCGCCATGTCGATGTCGAAGCCCGTCAGCCGCCCCTCGGGCGTCACTTCGGAAAACGGCGGGTAGGCACCTTCCACCCCGATGCGGACCTTCGCCGGGCAATCCTGCGCCGCCGCGGGCGTCACGGCCATGGCGAGCGCGACGCCGAGACCTGCAATGAGTTTCTTCACACCTCGTCTCCCTGTCCTGTGCGTGCCTTGTCCGGGCCGGTCTAGCGTCCGCCGATGAACTGGCGGAAGCGTTCCGACGCCGGGGTATCGAACACCTCCGAGGGCGTTCCCTGCTCCAGCACGCGGCCTTCGTGCAGAAACACTACCCCGGTCGAAACATCGCGCGCAAAGCCCATTTCATGGGTCACGACGAGCATGGTGCGTCCTTCCCCGGCAAGATCGTGCATCACCTTCAGCACCTCGCCGACAAGCTCCGGATCGAGCGCCGACGTCGGCTCGTCGAACAACATCACGTCGGGCTCCATCGCCAGCGCGCGTGCGATCGCCACCCGCTGCTGCTGGCCGCCGGAGAGCATCGAGGGGTAATGATCCTCGCGCCCCGTCACCCCGACCTTGGCGAGCAGCGCGCGCGCCCGCTCCACCGCCTCGCGCCGCGGCACCCCGAGAACATGGACCGGCGCCTCGATGACGTTCTCCAGCACCGTCATGTGAGACCAGAGGTTGAACTGCTGGAACACCATGGCGAGCCGCGTGCGCAAACGCTCCACCTGGCGGCGGTCGGCAGGTTCCGCCCGGCCGTCGCGGACCGTCATGGCGATCTCCTCGCCGCCCACGACCACGCGGCCCTTGTCCGGCGGCTCCAGCATGTTGATGCAGCGCAGCAGCGTCGACTTGCCCGATCCGCTCGACCCCAGGATGGAAATGACATCGTGACGGCGCGCCGAGACGGTCACGCCCTTGAGGACCTCCAGAGTACCGAAGGACTTGTGGATATCCTCGGCGAGAAGCGCGACATCGCGCGCGCCCTGTCCGGCGTCAACGCCGCCGTCGGTGTCGGTCTGGGTCACGCCGCGCCGCCTCCCCTGTCGCCGGGCCATCGGGGCCATGCATATGCCGCAAAGGAATATGAGACGGAAAGCGGGGGTTCATGCAACCCCCGCAGCCGCCCAGCCGCCTCAGAAGCGCTGCCAGAGCCCGAGGAACAGAAGAGCCGTTTCCTCGCCCCCACCGAGGTCGCGTTCCACACGCAGACCGCTTTCGAACGCCGTACCGCCGCCGACCTCCCGCACGGCAGACGCCTCGAGACTGCGGACGCCGCCGCCAGACGCGCCCTGCGTGAGGCCGCCACGGGCGTAGACGAGCCAGCTTGCCGAACGGAACCCCGCCGTCAGCGACAGCGTGCCCTCCGCATCCCCGCCCGCGAACCGGTGCAGATACCCGGCCTCCGCCACCGCGAAGGCATCGGCGTCCCCGGCCGGATGCCCGATCCCGGCGAGAAGCGCCGCCCCCGCCTCCCACGCCCGCGGCGCGCGGGGTGGCGCACCGGAAAGCCTGCCGGTGGGCAGCCCGGTGCGCGCCTCGACAGAGACGACCCAGCCGCCCGACCCGGCCGCGCCCTCCGCCAGGCGCGCCCGGACGAACGGGGCGACCTCCTGCAGATGGATGCCCGATCCGCCGCCCGCCCGCACCGTCCGGTCGGCCCGTGCGGACGCGCCGACCGTCACCGTCTGACGCCAACCGTAGGCCGCGTATCCCGTGAGGACGGTGCGGCTCTCGCGCCCGGTCGCGGTGTCCGCCCGTTCCGCCCCCATGCGGACGATGGCCAACCCCTCGCCCTGTTTCTGCGTCCATGCGGCCACGGCACTGCCGGGAAGCAGGGCGCCAGATGCGAGCGTCAACGCAGCGATCAGCCACGGCGCGGCATACGATCGCGTTCCGCGTCTGTTCATGCTCCCCCCTCCGTGCACATACGAGTGTATGCAAGCCAAAGACGATTGAATAGTGTTTCCGTTCAACCGGGAGATGTAGGCACGCGGGAGGGGGCGCTGCCAGCATGGGACGGCCGGAAAGCTTCACGCTGGACAGGAGAGCGGGTGCGAAGGCGCACGCCGTGCCGGGCTTCGCCGAGGCCCCGGTAAGCTTTGCGCACGGCCCCTCGGGCGGTACGGGCGCAATCCCGCACGGCCCCGCCGAACCGAGCTTCGCCGACGGCCTGAGCGCCCGGCAGGTGGCCTGGGCGCGCGTGGCGGCGTGCGGGCTTGCGCTTCTGGTGATGGCCGATCCCGTGGCTGCCGGGCTCGTGCTGCTGGCCGTGCTGTCGGTGTTCTTCCTGGCGCTGGTGCTCCTGCGCCTCGTGCTGATGAGCCTGCCGGGGCTGATGCGCGAGGGACTGGTTCTCGCACCCGAGGTGTGGCGGGCGCGGGTCCGCGACTGGCCGGTCTACACGGTCATGGTCGCCTTGCACCGGGAGGCGGAGGTTCTGCCGATCCTTGTCGATGCGCTGGCCCGGCTCGACTATCCCGCCGACCGGCTGGACGTGAAGCTGATCCTGGAGGAGACGGATCCGGAGACGCTGGGCGCCGCGCTTGCCCTGCCCCTGCCCCGGCATTTCGAGATCGTGGTCGTCCCCGACGGGGCGCCGCGCACCAAGCCGCGCGCGCTCAACCATGCGCTGCCCCGGGCGCGCGGGGACTATGTGGTGATCTATGACGCCGAAGACCGGCCCGATCCCGACCAGCTGAAGAAGGCGGTGCTGGGCTTCGAGGCTGCACCCGCCGACACCGCCTGCCTGCAGGCGCGGCTTGCCTATTTCAACGCGGGCGAGAACTGGCTGACGCGCATGTTCGCCATCGAGTATGCGGTCTGGTTCGAGATCCTGCTGCCGGGCCTCGCCGCGCTGCGGCTGCCGGTGCCCCTCGGCGGCACCTCGATCCATTTCCGCACGGACGTGCTGCGCGGCCTCGGCGCGTGGGACGCGTGGAACGTGACGGAGGACGCCGACCTCGGGCTGCGGCTCGCGCGGCGCGGCTGGCGCTGCCGGATGCTGGAGTCGACGACGCTGGAGGAAGCCAATTGCCGGGCGGGCAACTGGATCCGGCAGCGGTCGCGCTGGCTCAAGGGCTACGCACAGACCTGGTTCGCCCACATGCGCGCGCCGGGCGACCTGCGCCGGGATCTGGGCTGGCGCGGGCTCCTCGGCGTGCAGGTGATCTTCGCGGGCGCTGTGATCGGCGCGCTGGCGCACCCGGTTCTGTGGGCGCTCTACCTCGTCTGGGCGGCAACCGGTACGGGCCGCTTCGACCCGCTGTTCCCGGCGGAGCTGGCCGCGATCAACACCGGGCTGCTGATCCTCGGCAGCGGCGTGGTGATCGTTTCGGGCATGGTCGCGGTGGCGCGGCGCGAGGTGGGATGGCTGGTGCCGTGGTGCCCGCTGCTGCTCTTCTACTGGCCGCTGGCCTCGCTCGCGGCATGGCGGGCGGTCTGGCAGCTGGTGCACCGGCCAAGCTATTGGGAGAAGACCGCGCACGGCCTCAGCCGGGAAACGGAGGCCGCCCGCGACGGGGCGCTTGCGCGGCTGGGTCCTGCGCGCCAGGCCGCGGGGATGGAATGATGCGCGCCGCAGGGGTGCAAACCCCCGGGACCGGGGCGGGGACGTGGATCGCGATCGGCGCGGGCGCGTGGCTCGCCGCCGGGTTTACCGCGCTGATCGCCGCAGGGACGCTGCCCGATGCGGATGTGAGGGCACTCGGCCGGGCCGCGGCGGGCCCGCTTGCCACACGCTGGGAGACGCTTCTGCCCGTCGTGCTCTGGCTGATGCTCTCCTGGCAGATGCTGGCGGCGTCCGGGCGGCCCCTCTGGCATGCCGCCGCGCTGATGGCGCTCGTGACGCTCAACCCGGTGCTGCTCTACGGCGGGCTCGGGACGGCGGGCGGGGCATGGACGATGCTCGCCACGCTTCTGCTGCTCGCGGGCTTCGCGCGCCTGGGCGAAGACGACGGGCGGGCCGGCTGGATGCTGGCGGCGGCCGGGGCGGCGCTGCTGCCGCCCGCGGGGCCGGCGGGGCTGGCGCTAGGCCTGCTGCTGCTGCCCGCAGCGCTGCGTGCCGGGCACCGGGGGCCGGGGGTGGCCGCCGCGCTCACCCTTCTCGCGGTGCCGATGGCAACGGCGGCACTGTTCGTCGGCTATGGCGCCTGGGTGACGGATGCCGGCGGCGTCGACCCGGCGCTGGCCGGGCGGCTCTGGCTGCCTCCGCTTCCCGGGATGGAGGCCGCGATCGCCGCGGGCGCGGGTGCGCTCGCGGCGGCGCCGGCCGTCCCCATCGCACTGCTGCTGCGCGGGCGCGACCTGCCGCGCCTGGCGCTCCTTGCGCCGTTCGCGGCAACGATCTGGGCGTCGGGCGGCGGGGCGGAGACGCTGGCGGCGGCCTTCGGCGCGCTGGCGAGCGCCAGCGTCGCGGCACTTGGCGCGGGCGACCGGACGCGTCCCGGCGCGCTGCTCACGACCGGCGCGTGCGTCGCCGGCACGGCGGTCGCGTGGACGGTGGTCCTGAGGGGCATGTGAGGAAAATGGAGCGGGTGAAGGGAATCGAACCCTCGTCGTCAGCTTGGGAAGCTGCTGCTCTACCATTGAGCTACACCCGCGCGGGATCGACGATCTAGCACAGGGCGCGGCGCGTTTCCATAGGCTGCGCGCGGCCCTTGCGCCCTCCGCGATGCGGACAAAAGCCTTGACGCTCGCCCGGGCGGGGTCTATCCCCGCGCCTCACGTGGCGATTTGTGCCGACCGGCTTGCGGCCACGGAAAAAACTCGCGCTAAAAGGTCGGGCCCGCGGGACATACCGACGTCACGTCATCCCCCGGCCGGCCCCCCGGTCGGCGCAGGACGTTCGAGGGACCCGCCAACGATGCCGCACGACAGCACCACGCCGAAGACCCTGACCGCGACGCGCGACGCGCGTGCGCTGCACCCCCGCACCCGCATGGTGCACGGCGGCACGCTGCGCAGCCCGTTCGGGGAGACGTCGGAGGCGATGTTCGTAACCTCGGGCTATGTGTACGCGAGCGCCGAAGAGGCGGAGGCGCGCTTCAAGGGGGAGGCGGACGGCTTCATCTATTCCCGCTTCTCCAACCCGACGGTGGCGATGTTCGAGCAGCGGCTGGCCCAGATCGAGGGCGCAGAGGCCTGCACGGCGACGGCGAGCGGCATGTCCGCCGTCACAGCCGCGCTGATGTGCCAGCTGTCGGCGGGCGACCACATCGTCGCGGCGCGCGCGCTGTTCGGCTCGTGCCTCTATGTGTGCGAGACGCTGCTGCCGCGCATGGGCGTCGCCTGCACGCTGGTCGACGGGCGCGATACGCAAGCCTGGGCCCGCGCCGTGCGGCCGGAGACGAAGGTGTTCTTCCTCGAG
>JAJLJT010000231.1:0-15404 GCA_033844555.1 Alphaproteobacteria bacterium
CTTGCCCGCGCCATTGGCGCCCAGCAGCGCCACGATGCCTTTCTTCGGCACCTCCAGGCTCACACCCTTCAGGACGAGGATCACGTGATTGTAGATCACCTCGATGTTGTTGATCTTCAGGATCGGCGCGTCGGTCACGGGGCGGCTCTCTCGATCTGGAACGGAAAAGGGCGTGTAAAAGGGTCAAACGAATGTCCGGTAACGGCGGGGGCGGGCGGCGGACCGTCCGCCCCCTCCGGTGTCAGTCGATCACGCTCACTTGCAGTCGCGCGGCGTGATGTTGTTCTCCTTGGCATAGGCTTCCGCGTCGGCGGCCAGCAGCGGCTGGATGACGTCCGTCATCGGCTGGATCCAGTCGGTGACCAGCGTCCACTCTCCCGTCTCCGCGTTCCACTGCTGGATCGCGGCCGCGCCGGAGCCTTCGTGGTTGTTGCAGGCGATCTTGATCTCCGGGGCGAAGCCGCCGCCGAGACCCAGTTCCTCCCACCGCTTGTTGTCGATGACGAGGTTCTCGAAGCCGTCGCGGGCCTGCTCGCCACGGATTTCCACCGTGCCGTGCATCTTGATCGCCGTGCGGAGGCCTTCCGCCGTGGCGACCGCGTTCAGCAGGCCGCGGTTGTAGAGCGAGTCGCCCACGGCCTCCCGCTCGCCCGCGCCCTTGCCCTTGTCATAGAGCTCGGTGAGGATCTCCTGGATCAGCGGGAAGTTCGTGCCCGGCGCGTTGAACGTCGCGGCCTGGTAGCCCGTGGCGTCCTTGCCGGCCGGCAGCACGTCGTTCTCCGACCCCGACCACCAGATGCCGATGAAGCGGTCCATCGGGTAGCGGATCGAGGCGGCTTCCTTGACGGCCACCTGGTTCATCACGCCCCAGCCCCACATGACGACCCAGTCCGGGCGGTCGCGGCGGATCTGCAGCCAGGTCGCCTTCTGCTCCTGCCCCGGATGGTCGACGGGCAGCAGCATCAGCTCGTAGCCCCAGTCCTTGGCGATGGTCTCGAGCGTGCGGATCGGCTCCTTGCCGTATGCGGAGTTGTGATACACGAGGGCGACCTTCTTGCCCTTCATGTTGGCCTGTCCGCCTTCCTTCTCCGCGATGTACTTCATGATCACGGTCGCGCCCGACCAGTAGTGCGCGGGCAGGTTGAAGATGTAGGGGAAGACAGAGCCGTCAGCGGCGGACGTGCGGCCGTAGCCCATGGACAGGATCGGGATCTTGTCCTCGCTCGCCTTGGGGATCAGCTGGTAGGTGATGCCGGTCGAGAACGGGTTGATGACGAGCGCGCCCGACTCCCCCATGTTCTTGACGTTCTCGTAGCACTCGACGCCCTGCTGCGTGTTGTAGGCCGTCTCGCACTCGACATAGTTGATCTTCGCACCCTCGATGCCGCCGTACTTCTCGTTCAGCAGGGTGAAATAGTCGGAGAAGGCGTTCGCCACCGGAATGCCGCTCGGCGCGTAGGGGCCGGTGCGGTAGGTCAGCAGCGGAACCGTCAGCTCGTAGGACAGGGCCGGTCCCGCCACGAAGGGCAGGGCCATCGCGGCCGCAAGTCCGAGGGCCTTCGTTCTGATCGTCATAGTGTTTCCTCCCGGGTCGATCAGCAGTGACAGATCTTGTTGGTGCCGGCTTCCGGTTCTTCTTCTTGGGGTATGCCGTTCCCTCTCGCGCCCGTCCTCAGTAGGGGAAGGGCCAGAGCCGCAGTTTCTCCTTCACGGTCGACCACAGGCGCGCGAGCCCGTGCGGTTCCACGATCAGGAAGAAGATGATGAGCACGCCGAGCAGCAGGATCTCGAAGTGCTTGGCGGTCACCGCCTGCAGCCCCATCCCGTCGACCATGACCGTCTTCAGCGCGATCGGCAGCAGCACCATGAAGGCGGCGCCCAGGAACGATCCCAGAATCGAGCCCAGGCCGCCGATGATGATCATGAAGAGGACGAGGAAGGAGATGTTGATGCCGAACGCCTCCGTCGGCTCCGCCGCGCCCAGCCAGACGCCGAAATAGAGCGCGCCCGCCATGCCGATGAAGAACGACGACACGGCGAAGGCCGACAGCTTGGCCCTCAGCGGCTGCACGCCGACAAGTTCGGCCGCGATGTCCATGTCGCGGATCGCCATCCACTGCCGCCCGATGTTGCCCCGCGTCAGGTTCTTCGCCACCAGCGCGAAGATGCACACGAAGATCAGGCAGAAGAGATAGCCCGCGGCCGGCGACGCCTCCGGACCGGTCACCAGGACGCCGAAGGAGGTGGCCGGCGGCGCCGTGATCTGGCCCGTGGGCGAGTAGTTGTAGAACCAGCCCACCTTGTTGAAGAGCCAGACCAGGAAGAACTGCGCGGCCAGCGTCGCCACCGCCAGGTAGAAACCCTTGATCCTGAGCGACGGCAGCCCGAACAGCGCGCCCACGCCCGCCGTGACGAAGCCCGCGAGCACGACGACGGCCGCGAAGTCGAGGCCGGGGAAGGAGGTCATCAGCTTGTAGGTCGCGAAGGCGCCCACCGCCATGAAGCCGCCGGTGCCGAGCGAGATCTGCCCGCAATACCCCACCAGGATGTTCAGCCCGATCGCCGCCATCGTGTAGGACAGGAAGGGGATCAGGATGGCCTTGGCGTAATAGTCGTTGATGAAGGGCGGCACGGCGAGGAACGCCACCGCCAGCACCAGAAGGATGAACGCCTTGTCCTGCGCGATCGGGAAGATCGCCTGATCCTTTGGGTACGACGTCTTGAACTGGCCGGTTTCACGGTAAAGCATCGCGTCAGACCCTCTCGATGATCTTCTCGCCGAACAGACCCTGCGGACGGAACAGCAGGAAGGCGAGGGCAAGCATGTAGGCGAACCAGTTCTCGATGGCGCCGCCGATGATCGGGCCGGCGTAGATCTCGGCGATCTTCTCGCCCACGCCGATGATCAGGCCGCCGACGATGGCGCCGGGGATGGAGGTGAAGCCGCCGAGGATGAGCACCGGCAGGGCCTTCAGCGCGATCAGCGACAGCGAGAACTGCACGCCCGACTTGGTGCCCCACATGATGCCGGCGACCAGCGCGACGATGCCCGCGACCGACCAGACGACGACCCAGATCGTGCGCAGCGAGATGCCGACCGACAGCGCCGCCTGGTGGTCGTCCGCGACCGCACGGAGCGCGCGCCCGATGCGCGTCTTCTGGAAGAACACCGCCAGCACCGCGACCAGGATCGCCGACGTGACCGCGGCCACGATCTCCAGCTTCTCGACATAGAGGTTGTAATTGTCGAGCAGGAAGTCGGATGCGCCCTGCGGCAGGCCGATGTCGAGCACTTTCACGTTCGACCCCCACAGGATGTCGCCCGTGCCCTCGATCACATAGGCAAGACCGATCGTGGCCATGAACAGGATGATCGGCTCCTGGTTGACGAGGTGCTGGAGCACCAGCCGCTCGATCAGCCAGGCGACCGCGATCATCACAAGGATCGTGACGATGATGCCGGCCCAGGCGGGCAGGCCGAACTTCTCCATCACGCCGGTCAGCGTCAGCGCCGCGAACAGCGCCAACACGCCCTGCGCGAAGTTGAAGACGCCCGAGGCCTTGAAGATCAGCACGAAGCCGAGGGCCACCAGCGCATACATGACCCCGGCCATCAGGCCGGAAATCACGGTTTCGAAGAAAAACAGGACATCCGGGTTCATCGTCAGGCCTCTTCCTCGTCGTCGTGGGCAACGCCGAGATAGGCGTCGATGACGCGCTGGTCGCCCTGCACCTCCTCGTGGGTGCCGTCGGCGATCTTCGAGCCGTGGTCGAGCACCACGACCCGGTCCGACAGGTCCATGACGACGCCCATGTCGTGCTCGATCAGCGCGATGGTGGTGCCGAACTCGTCGTTCACGTCGAGGATGAAGCGGGACATGTCCTCCTTTTCCTCGAGGTTCATGCCCGCCATCGGCTCGTCCAGCAGCAGCAGTTCGGGTTCCGCGGCAAGCGCGCGCCCAAGCTCCACCCGCTTCTGAAGGCCATAGGGCAGGCGCCCGACCGGCACGTTCCGGATGTGCTGGATCTCCAGGAAGTCGATCACCTGCTCGACGAAGGAGCGATGCTCGATCTCCTCCTTCAGCGCCGGGCCCCAGTGCAGCGCGTGGGCGAGCAGGCCCCGCTTCATCTTGGTCACCCGGCCCGTCATTATGTTGTCGAGCGTCGACATGCCCCTGAACAGCGCGATGTTCTGGAAGGTTCTGGCGATGCCGGTGGCCGCCGCCTCGTGCGGCTGCATCTTCGCGCGCGCCTTGCCCTTCCAGGTGATGGTGCCTTCCTGCGGGTGGTAGAAGCCGTTGATGACGTTGAGCATCGACGACTTGCCCGCCCCGTTCGGGCCGATGATCGCGCGGATCTCGCCCTTTCGGATGTCGAAGCTGACGTTGGAGTTCGCGACCACGCCGCCGAACCGCAGCGTGATGTTCTGGACGTCGAGAATCACCTCGCCGATACGCCGGGCACGCGCTTCGGGCGTGTGCATGGCGTGGGCGTGATGCGTGTTCGCCGCGTGCGCGTCGGCGAGGGCGGCTGCACTGTCGTTCGTCATGTGTCCGGTCGTCCTATTCGGCGGCCTGTGCGGTGTGTCCCGGCAGCGGAACCGTCTTGGCGTCGTGGATCTTCACGGTGGCCTTGAGGACGCCGGTGCGGCCGTCCTCGTAGGTGACCTCCGTCTCCACGTACTGCTCCGACTTGCCGGAGTAGAGCGCCTCGATCAGCGGCGCATAGCGGTCCGCGACGAAGCGCCGGCGCACCTTGCGCGTGCGGGTCAGTTCGCCGTCGTCGGCGTCCAGTTCCTTGTGCAGGATCAGGAACCTGTGGATCTGGCACCCGGCCACGTGATCCTCGCCCGCGAGCGAGCGGTTCACCTCCTCCACGTGGGCGCGGATCATCTCGCCCACCTCCGGATGCTGGGCCAGTTCCTGGTAGCTGCCGTAGGACACATTGTTGCGTTCCGCCCAGTTGCCGACGGCGTTCAGGTCGATGTTGACAAGCGCCGTGACATAGGGCCGCTCATGCCCGATCGCGACCGCCTCCATGATGTTGGGGAAGAACTTGAGCTTGTTTTCCACGTACTTCGGCGGGAACAGCGAGCCGTCCTGAAGCCGGCCCACGTCCTTGGCCCGGTCGATGATCTTCAGGTGACCGTCCTCGACGAAGAAGCCCGCGTCGCCCGTATGGACCCAGCCGTCGGGAGTCTTGGTCTCGGCGGTGGCCTCCGGGTTCTTGTAGTATTCGACGAAGACGCCGGGGGAGCGGTACATGACCTCGCCCGTCTCCTCGTCGATGCGCACCTCGACGCTGGGGGCCGGCACGCCAACGGTGTCGGCGCGCACCTCGCCATCGGGGTGGGCGGTGATGAACACCGACGCTTCCGTCTGGCCGTAGAGCTGCTTCAGGTTGATGCCGAGCGAGCGGTAGAACTGGAAGATTTCCGGTCCGATCGCTTCGCCCGCGGTGTAGCCGAGGCGCAGTTTCGACAGGCCCAGCACGTTCTTCAGCGGCCCGTACACCAGGATGTCGCCCAGCCAGTAGAGCAGCCGGTCGCCGAACGAAACGGCCTTGCCGTCCAGGATGTCCGGGCCGACGCGGCGCGCGTGCGCCATGAAATGGTTGAACATCCGCCGCTTGATCGCGCTCGCGTCCTCCATGCGGATGGTCACGGAGGTGAGAAGGTTCTCGAAGACCCGCGGCGGCGCGAAGTAATAGGTCGGTCCCAGTTCGCGCAGGTTCTGCGCGACCGTGTCCTCCGATTCCGGACAGGAGACGCAAAAGCCCGCGAAATAGGACTGGCCGATCGAGAAGATGTGGTCGCCGACCCACGCCATCGGCAGGTAGGCCAGCACTTCCTCGGTCTCGGTCAGGTTGTCGAAGGCGCAGGAAACGCGCGAGGCGGTGATGATGTTCTCGAAACTCAGCACGACGCCTTTCGGCCGGCCCGTCGTGCCGGAGGTATAGAGGATGACGGCGATATCGTTCCATCCCCCCTTGCCGATTTCCTGCTTCCACAAGTCCGGCGCGGC
This sequence comes from Alphaproteobacteria bacterium, assembly GCA_033844555.1. Lineage (GTDB taxonomy): Bacteria > Pseudomonadota > Alphaproteobacteria > Futianiales > Futianiaceae > Futiania. The sequence goes on from JAJLJT010000231.1 coordinate 6,024, forward strand.
GGCCGCCCTGGTCCGGCCGAGGTCCTGCACCGCGCCGTAATGGTGGAGGTAGTCCTCGGTGTAGTGGCGCAGGCCGCGCGTGTCCTCGTGTACGACGGCCTTGAGGTTCGGCAGCCGGTCCTTGATGAGGATCAGCTTGTCGACCTGCTCCTGGTCCTCGACCACGGCGAAGCGCACTTCCGCATGCTCGAGGACATAGTGCATCTCCTCGGCCACGGAATCCTGGTAGACCGGAACGGGGATGGCGCCCATCGACTGGACGGCAACCATGGCCCAATAGAGTTGCGGCCGGTTGGTGCCGATGATCGCGACCTTGTCGCCCCGGGCGAGCCCAAGCTCACCCATGCCGAGCGCCAATGCCTCGATCTCGCCCGCGACCTGAGCCCAGGTCCAGGTCTGCCAGATTCCGTATTCCTTTTCCCGGTTCGCCGGACGGTCGCCGAAGCGGGCCACATTGCGCAGCAGCAGCTTCGGGACGGTATCCTCGACCGGACGCGCGGCGGCGTCTGCCGTCGTCATCCCTGCCTGTCCTCCCTGTCGTCCCGTCCCCTCGTTGCTCTTGTTCTTGGCGGGGGCGGTGTCATGCGTTCCTGCATGACCGTTATGCGTCAAGACTATAGGGAGGAGATCGCGTCCGCGTCCAGCCTTGCGATGCGGGTTGAGGCCCTCTGCGCATCCGACATTCGTCGCACACGAAAACGGCGCGCCGCAGTGGGCGCGCCGTCCGTTCGCAAGGCCCGTGCCGCGAGCCGGTCTCCGGTCAGGCAGCCTGTTCGATCGCCTTCGTGCCGGTGGACGTCGCGATCTCGATGCGCCGGGGCTTCAGCTCCTCCGGCACCTCGCGCTGGAGGTCGATGTGCAGCAGGCCGTTCTCCAGCGTCGCGCCCTTCACCTTCACATGATCGGCGAGTGCGAAGCGGCGCTGGAAGCCGCGCGCGGCGATGCCGCGATAAAGGTAGGACGCGGTCTCCTGCTCCTGCGACTCGGACTTCTGGGCCGTGACCGTCAGGGTCGTATCCTTGGCCTCGATCGCCAGTTCGTCCTGCGTGAAACCGGCAACCGCGAGGGTGATGCGATAGGCATCGTCGCCGGTCTTCTCGATGTTGTAGGGCGGGTAACCGTCGCCCCGGTCCCCCGACAGCGCGGGATCCAGCAGGTTGAAGAGCCGGTCGAAGCCGACGGTCGAACGGTACAGCGGGGAAAGGTCGAACGTACGCATGGAATCTATCCTCCGTCACAAGCGATAGAAGTGTGAGCGCCCTCCCATCGCGGGCAGGGCTGTTCCGGACCCATTTGGCGTCCGGCAACGGAGGATTTGGGAACGCGGATCGGGCCGTTCAAGCCTGCGGCGGCGCCTCCGCCGCGGGACCCGACACCTCCGCCGGAACCGGCAGGCCAAGCCCGGAAAGCCGGCTGCCGAGATCGGCGCAGGCGCGGGCGAACCGTGCCGCGTCGCCGCCCTCGCAGCGCAGGGTCAGCGCCGCCTCCGTGTTCGAGGCGCGCGCAAGCCACCACCAGCCGTCGCCCCGTGCCCGGACCCCGTCGAGCAGGCAGGGCGTCAATCCGCTCTCCGCCGCGCCGGCCCGCAAGGCGTCCAGGACCGCAGCCTTGTCGGCGTCGGCCACGGGAAGCCGGATCTCCGGCGTCGACGGCCAGCAGGGGAGGGCGTCCGCGAGCGCGGTCAGCGGCCGGTCCGCCGCCGCCAGCACCTCGATCAGGCGCAGGCCCGCGTGCAGCCCGTCGTCCCAGCCGGGGTGCCGGTCGGTGAAATAGAAATGGCCCGTGACCTCTCCCCCGAAGGCCGCCCCGGTGCGGGCGAGCGCCGTCTTGACGGGGGCGTGCCCGGACGGGGTGCGCTCCGGCCGGCCGCCGAGGTCGCGCGCCAGCGCCTCCACCGCGTCGCTCGCCTTGACGTCGAGCGCGACCGGCGCACCCGGCCGGGCCGCCAGCACGCGCGGCAGGAACAGCATCATCAGCGCATCGCCGGATACGATCCGGCCCGCGTTGTCGACCGCGACCACCCGGTCGCCGTCGCCGTCGAGCGCAAGGCCAAGGTCCGCCGCGGCGTCGAGCACCCGTGACCGCAAGGCGGCGAGGTGCGCGGGCCTGGTCGGGTCGGGAGGGTGTGCGGGGAACCGTCCGTCGACCGCCGCGTTCAGGATCTCGTGGCGTCCCGGCAGCCGCGCGGCGAGCCGCGCCAGCACCGGTCCGGCGGCGCCGTTGCCCGCGTCCCAGACGACGTGCAGCCGGTCCGCGCGTGCAAGGTCCAGCGGGGCCAGAAGATCGCTCACATAGCGGTCCGACAGGTCCAGCGCTGTGCGTGTGCCGCCTCCCTGCGCCGGGGGCAGGGTGGCGATCGAGGCATTGAGCGCGCGCAGGTCGTCCGCCCACAGCGGCAGCCCGCCGGCCACGATCTTGACCCCGTTCATGTCGGCGGGATTGTGCGAGGCGGTGACCACCGCCGCCGCCGCCGCGCCGGTGGCGTGGGCCGCGTGATAGACCTGCGGGCTGGTCGCGAGGCCGAGGGCGCCCACCGACGCGCCGCCCGCTATCAGGCCCTCGATCAGCGCCTCGTAGAGGACCGGGCCGGACAGGCGCCCGTCGCGCCCTGCGACCACGGGCGCGCCTCTGCCGCCCAGGCGCGCGGCCAGCGCACGGCCGAGTGCGAAGGCATGCGCCGGTCCGATCTCGTCCGGGTAGCGCCCGCGAATGTCGTAGCGGCGCACGGCGGCCGACGGCAGGGGCTGTAACCCTTGCGTGGCGGCGGCGCCGGTGGCCGGCTGGTGTTGGCTTGCGTGCGTCGACATGGCCCGAGCCTAGCCCGATACGGGTGAACGAAGCGTTCGCTGTCCCCAAGGTGACGTATACGTAAACTTTTTGGAAGTCATCCAGCGTCCAGCGTGTTATAGCCGGAGCAGGACGGGCGGGCATCACCCCGCCAGGCACAGCGAGAACGGCGAGGAGAGACCATGAGTTCGACGCTCGACAAGATCACCGAGGAAATGCGCGCGCGCGTGGCCGGCGGCTCCGGTATCGGCGGTTCGGTGAAGTTCGCGTTCGAGGATGACGGCGTGATCCACCTCGACGGCAGCGAGGTGACGAACGAGGACAAGGACGCCGACTGCACGATCCGGACCAATGTCGATACCTTCATGCAGATCGCGCAAGGGGACCTCGACCCGACGATGGCCTTCATGACCGGCAAGATCAAGATTGACGGCAACATGGGCCTCGCGATGAAGCTGGGCCCGCTGCTGCAGGGGTGAAACAGGGTCAGGCGGCGTTCAGGAGGTCGAGCGCCGCCGCATGAACCCGCGCGTCGCCGGCGGCGATCACCTGGCCGCCGGTCGCCGCCGGGCCGCCCGACCAGTCGGTGACGATTCCTCCTGCCGCCCGGATGATCGGCACCAGCGGGCTGATGTCCATCGGCTTGAGTGCTGCCTCGATCACGAGGTCGACGCCGCCCGTTGCAATCATCGCATAATTATAGCAGTCGCAGCCGAAGCGCGTCATGCGCGCGGCGCGCGACACGCGCCCGAAGGCTTCCGCCTCGCGGCCCTGCGCGAAGATGTCGGGATGTGTCGTGGCAAGGATCGCCGCGCCGAGGCCGGTGCAGCGGCGTGACGCCAGCGGGGTGCTGCGCCCTGCCCGGATCACCTCTCCGCGCCCGTTCGCGGCGCGGAAGCGTTCTCCCACATAAGGCTGGTCCATCAGGCCCAGCACCGGTTCCCCCTCGTGTTCGAGCGCGATCAGCGTTCCCCATGTCGGCAGGCCCATGATGTAGGCCTTGGTGCCGTCGATCGGGTCGAGCACCCAGCGCCAGGGCCCCCGCGCGGGCTTTGCACCGTGTTCCTCTCCCAGGATGCCGTGGTCGGGATAGGTCTCCTCGATCAGTCGGCGCATCGCCGCTTCCGCCTCGCGGTCGGCCGCCGTGACCGGGTCGAAGCCGGTATCGCCGTCCCCCTTGTCGTCGGTGCGAAGCTGCTGGCGGAAGTGGGCCAGCGTGGCAACCTGCGCCGCATCGGCGAGGCGGTCGGCGAAGGCGAGGTAGGCGGCTGTCTCGTCGGCGGTGATCGCAGGGGGCATCGGGGCGGCTCCGGAAGCGGCAGAAACGAACGGGCCCCGCCGCTGCCGCGCCGGGGCCCGTCTTGATAGCAGAACTGCCGGCCGAAACCGAACTCAGTCGTCGCCGATCGCCTTGGCGAGGTCGAAGAGCTTGCGGCGCTGTCCTTCCGGAATGGTGTAGTAGGCGCGCAGCAGTTCCATCGTTTCCTTGTCCTTGAGGACGTCCTTGTCGGCCGCCTCGCCGTCATCGGCGCTGTCCATGTCCAGCCCCTCGAAGAAGAAGGACACCGGAACTTCCAGGGCCTGCGCGAGGTCCCAGAGGCGGCTTGCGCTGATGCGGTTCATGCCCGTCTCGTACTTCTGGATCTGCTGGAACTTGATGCCGACGGCATCGCCAAGTTGCTGCTGGGTCATGCCGGCCAGCCACCGGCGGTGACGCAGACGTTGCCCGACATGGGCATCGACGGGGTGTTTCATCGTTCGGTCCTCAACTCACGTGTCATCCCAATGACCACGAATTCCGCGGTCTCCGGCCATTGACTTGCCGGTTCTCTTGCCTTCAGGCGGCACCGCCATCCGTTGATTTCTTATCTAAGCGATCCCGCAAAGATTGAAAGCGAAAAATGACGATCTCGTCAACATTCGCCTGTGCAGGTCTTGCATACGTTCTGTGCGCGGCGCGTTACGGCAGAAGCTAAACGGCTGCCTTGCTGCGGGATTTCCGGAAGCTGGGGTTGAGAACGCGCTTGCGCAGGCGAATCGATTTCGGGGTGATCTCGACGAGTTCGTCGTCCTCGATGAAGGAGATCGCCTGCTCCAGCGACAGGATTGTTGGCGGCGTCAGGCGCACTGCCTCGTCCTTGCCCGCGGCGCGAATGTTCGTCAGTTGCTTCGCCTTCAGCGGGTTCACGTCGAGGTCGTCGGGACGCGCGTTCTCGCCCACGATCATGCCGGTGTAGATCTTCGTGCCCGGCGTGATGAACATGCGCCCGCGCTCCTCCAGGTTCCAAAGCGCATAGGCGGTCGCCTCCCCGTCGGCCATGGAGATGAGCACGCCGTTGCGCCGCCCGCTGATCGGGCCCCTGTGCGGCTCGTAGCGCAGGAAGACGCGGTTCATCACGCCCGTCCCGCGGGTGTCGGTCAGGAACTCGCCCAGGTAGCCGATCAGTCCCCGCGAAGGCACGTGCGCCACGATGCGCGTCTTGCCGCCGGACGACGGCGCCATCTCGACGACCGAGCCCTTGCGCAGCGCCAGCTTTTCCACGACCACGCCGGTGAAGGCGTCGTCCACATCGATGTAGACCTCCTCGATGGGCTCCACGGTTTCGCCCGTCTCGGCGTCCTTCTGGAACAGCACGCGCGGGCGGCTGACCGACAGTTCGAAGCCTTCCCGCCGCATCGTCTCGATCAGGATGCCGAGCTGAAGCTCGCCGCGGCCCGCGACCTCGAAGGCGTCCTTCTCCTCGGTTTCGGTGATGCGAATGGCGACATTGCCTTCCGCCTCGCGCAGCAGGCGGTCGCGGATCACGCGGCTTTGCACCTTGTCGCCCTCGCGGCCTGCGAGGGGGCTGTCGTTGACGCCCAGCGTGACGGCGAGGGTCGGCGGGTCCACGGGTTCCGCCGGAAGGGCGGCCTCCACCTCCGGCGCGCCCAGCGTGTGCGCGACCGAGGCGTTGGAAAATCCCGCGACCGCCACGATGTCGCCAGCCTCCGCGCGCTCGACCGGCACGCGTTCCAGCCCGCGGAAGGCCAGCACCTTGGTGACGCGGGCGCGTTCCAGCACCGTGCCGTCGCGGTCGAGCGCGCGGGCCTGCATGTTGCCCACGACGACACCGTCCTCGATGCGTCCGATCAGCAGGCGGCCGAGGAACGGGTCGGCCTCCAGCGCGCTCACCAGCATGCGGAACGGCTTCTGCGTGTGCGTGTCGGTCGCCTGCGCCGGGGCGGGGACGTGGCGCACGATCAGGTCGAACAGCGGCTTCAGGCTGTCGCCACGCTCCGGTGTCTCGCTCGCCCAGCCGTCGCGGCCGGAGGCATAGAGCACGGGGAAGTCCAGCTGCTCGTCGCTGGCCCCCAGCGAGACGAAGAGGTCGAACACCGCGTCCAGCACTTCGTCCGGGCGGCTGTCCGGGCGGTCGATCTTGTTGACGACGACGATCGGGCGCAGGCCGCGCTTCAGCGTCTTCATCAGCACGAATTTCGTCTGCGGCATCGGACCTTCGGCGGCGTCGACCAGCAGGATCGCGCCGTCGACCATGGAAAGATAGCGCTCCACCTCGCCGCCGAAGTCGGCGTGGCCGGGCGTGTCCATGATGTTGATGCGGGTGTCGCCCCACAGCACGCTCGTGCATTTCGCGAGGATGGTGATGCCCCGCTCGCGCTCGAGGTCGTTGCGGTCCATCGCCCGCTCGGCCACTTGCTGGTTGGCGCGGAACGTGCCTGCCTGGGCCAGGAGCTGGTCGACCAGCGTGGTCTTGCCATGGTCGACGTGCGCGATGATCGCGATGTTGCGAAGGTGCATTTCGGTATCCGGGTGGGGGTTGCGTCGTGCGCGGGTGTACGCGAACCTTCCTTGCAGTGCAACATAAGCCGCGGTTCGCCCCTGAAGGCGCCGGCGGCGTGCGGACGCGGGGGATGCGGCATGAAGGCGATGGTGGCACGGGCCTATGGCGGCCCGGAAGTGTTGAAGCTGGAAGATGTGCCGGCGCCGGAGATGAAGCCCGGGCACGTGCGCATCCGCGTGCGCGCCTGCGGCGTCAACTTCGCCGATACGCTGATGGTGCAGGGCCGCTACCAGGAAAAGCCGCCGTTTCCCTTCGCCCCGGGTCTCGAGATCGCGGGCGAGGTGATCGAGACGGCCGGAGACGTCGATGCACCCGCGCCGGGCACGCGCGTCCTCGCCATGTCGGGCAACGGGGGCTATGCGGAGGAGGCGGTGGTCCCCGCGGGCGTCTGCGTGCCCATTCCCGATGCCATGACCGACGTCGATGCCGCTGCCTTTGCAGTCGCCTTCGGCACCTCGCATGTCGGCCTCTGGCACAAGGCGCGGCTGCAGGAGGGCGAGACGCTGCTCGTCCACGGTGCCTCGGGCGGCGTCGGCCTGACCGCGGTGGAGATCGGCAAGATCATGGGCGCGACCGTCATCGCGACCGCCAGCAGCGAGGACAAGCTCGCCATCGCCGCGTCGAAGGGCGCCGATCACCTTCTGCTGAGCAGCGATCCGGACCTCAAGGACAGGATCAAGGAAATCGCCGCGCCGACAGGCGGGGTGAACGTGGCCTACGATCCGGTTGGCGGCGACATGTTCGACGCCTCGCTGCGCACGCTCGCCTTCGAGGGGCGCATCGTCATCATCGGGTTCGCCAGCGGAACCATCCCGCAGATCCCGGCCAACATCCTGCTGGTGAAGAACGTCGACGTGCTGGGCCTCTACTGGGGCTCGTACGCGCGCAGGAAGCCCGCGGTGCTGGCCGAAAGCTTCGGCACGCTGATGGACTGGTACGTCGCGGGCAGGATCCGCCCGCACGTCTCGAAGGTCTATCCGCTGGCGGAGGCGGGCGAGGCGCTCACCCACATGATGTCGCGCAAGGCGACCGGCAAGCTCGTCGTCGAGATCGGCTGATCCCGCGCGTCCCGGCGGCGAAAGGTCAGGAGTTGTTGGCGAGCTGCTCGCGCGCGGCTGCCCTGCGGCGGGCGACCTCCGACAGGCGCTGGGCGCGCATCTGCTCGATGGCGCTGATCTCCAGCAGGCGGCGGTTCATGGCGACCCGTTCCCGCTCGCTCAGCCAGTTGTCGTAGACCTTGGAGCGGTAGCGGACGTAGAATTGCTCGGTCGCGGAGTGGTAGCGCTCGATCGCCTTCTTCCAGGAGCGGTGCTCGTCGAACAGGGCGGTCAGGAATTCTGCGGCATAGGTCACGTTGATCAGCGGATCGAAGGCTTCCTCCAGGCTGTCGAATGCCTCTCCGTGGAAGCGCAGGTTGATCTGCATGCAGCCGACGTCGATGGACCGCATGCCCTGCGCCTGAAGCTGGCGGACCTTGGCGATCGCCTGCTCCTTGCTGTCGAAGAAGTATCCCTTGCCCTCGGCGTTGATGGTCCAGGGCCACGACACGAAATGCCGCTCGCCTGCCTCGTCGCGGATCGACCGTCCGGTTTCCGTCAGCGATACCGCGGCGAGAAGCTGGGGCGGCATGCCCCGGATCTGCTCCACATAGGCCGTGGTGGCGCGGCAGATGTCGGCGTTGCGGACGGGTTGGCCCGCCGATGCGGCCGCCGGCAGAACCGAAAGCGCGGCAAGCGCGACAGCGGCGCGCCAAAGGCGCCATGCAATCCGTTCAGCCATGGCATGAAATCCGGACATGACTTCGATCGCCCCCTCGGGATGTGCTTGGACCGGGGTCAAGTGTCGTCAAACATCCTTAATGACGCGTTAGCGGGCAAAGCACTGACACACATGCGCTGCGCGTGCGCGCTGCCGGCATTTTTGCATAAGAAATGTGCAATCGTATCAATGCCTGACGCATGGGCATATTTTACAGAAACGGTCTTGATTTTTGTGCGCCGCAGCGTCAGATTATTGCGGTGCGGCGGCGACACATCGGCCGCTTCCGCATATGCCCTTCACGGGCGTTTCCTCCCTAGACTGAAGCCACCTTGGGCGTACCAAGGTGGCTTTTTTTTATCCGCGCGCGGCGGGAGGGGCGCTGTCGCCCACGCCGAGCGTGCGCTGCATGATGACGATGTCGAGCCAGCGGTCCCGCTTGAAGCCGACCGAACGGACCGTTCCCGCCATCTCGAAGCCGAGCGCGGCGTGCAGGCGGATCGAGGCCGTGTTGGCGCTGTCGCCGATCACCGCGATCATCTGCCGGAAGCCGCGGGCTTCCGCTTCGGCCACGAGGCGCGTCAGCAAGGCGCGTCCCACACCGCGCCCGCCCATGTCGGGATGCACGTAGACGGAGTCCTCGACGGCGAAGCGGTAGGCGCTGCGGTGGTGATAGGGGCCGGCATAGGCATAGCCCGCAATGGCCGCCCCGGCCGTTGCAACCAGGTAGGGAAAGCCGCCGGCCTCGAGCGCGGCGAAGCGCCGCAGCATCTCGTCGACCGAGGGAGGGATCTCCTCGAACGAGCCGAAGCCCGCCACCACGTGCTGCGCGTAGATCGCTGCGATATCGGGAACGTCCGCCTTTGTGGCGGGCCGGATCGTCAGCGCGGGAGAGGGCGATGCAGTCATGGATGTGCCTGGATCTGGGTCGCGAAGCCGCCGTTACGCAATGTCTCACGGTCGCGCGAGCGCGTCCGTCATCAATTCCAGGAAC
>JAJLJT010000232.1:0-14968 GCA_033844555.1 Alphaproteobacteria bacterium
CGCGTCAGCGCCACCATCTCGGCAAGGTGGCCCTGCACAAGCTGCTGCTCGCCGATCAGGCGGCCGAACTGGCGGCGCGTGCGGGCGTCTTCGGTGGTGATGTCGAGGGCCGCCTGCGCCGCGCCGACCGCGCCGGAGGCGACGCTGACCCGGCCATGGGCGAGCGTCGTGAGGATGTTGCGCAGGCCCCCGCCGACCGCGCCCAGCACGTTGGCGCGCGGCACGATCGTGTCGTCGAAGGTCAGCTCCGTCGTCTGGGTGGCGCGCAGGATCATGGTGTCGACGCGGCGCACCTCGAACGCGCTTTCCTTGGGATCGACGAGGAAGGTCGTGAGCTTTCCGCGCCCGCCCGCCGGGTCCGCGACGCGCGCCAGCACGATGCCGAAGTCGCCGCCGCCGTTGGTGATCCAGAGCTTGCGCCCGTTGAGGCGGAAATGGTCGCCCCGATCCTCGGCCTTCAGCTCGATGCTGTTCACGTCGGAGCCGTGGTTGGGTTCGGTGATCGCGACGAAGACACGCGCCTTGCCGGAGAGCGCGGGCGCGAGGAAGCGTTCCCGCTGTTCGGCGGTGGCGTTCTCGTGAATGAGCGCCGCCACCATGTTCGCCACGTTCAGCAGCGAACGCAGGCTGTGCCAGTGGTAGCCCACGGTCTCCATCAGCACCGACAGGTCGCGGAAGCCGAGGCCGAGGCCGCCCGCCTCCTCCGGCAGGGTCGCGCCGACGAGGCCGAGTTCGGCGCACCGCTCCATCACCTCGCGCGGCACCTCGCGGGCCTTTTCCATGGCTGAGATACGGGGCGCGATCTCCGCCCGGATGAAGCGGTCGACGCTGTCGCGCAACGCGCGCTGGTCTGGCGTCAGGTCCATGCCCTTGTCCTTGTTCCTTCCGATATTGCTAGTAGATCACCCAGGTCACGAGGCCCGGGACGGTGGCGAGGAGCGTGAGGATCACAAGCTCCGCGATCACGAAGGGGATGGTGCCGCGGAACACCTCGCCGATGCTGAGCCGGCTGATCGCGCTCGCCACGAAGCAGTTCATGCCGAGCGGCGGCGTCATCAGCCCGATCTCGACGGTCTTGACCAGGATGATGCCGAACCAGATCGCGTCGTAGCCCAGCCGCTCCACCATCGGCAGCACGATGGGCACGGTCAGCACCAGGATCGCCAGCTGGTCCATGAAGCAGCCGAGGATCACATAGATCACCAGCAGGATCAGGATGATCGTCCACGGCTCCATGTCGAGGGTATCGACAAGGTGCAGCAAGTGCTGCGGCGCGCCGGTCAGCGTCATGAAATAGCCGAAGATGTGCGCGCCGATCACGATGGCGAAGATCATGGCGACCGTGGCGACGGTGCGCCGCAACGCCTCCCACAGCGCCGCGAAGGAGCGGCCGCGCTGGAACCAGATCGCGAGCAGGAGCGCGCCGAACGCGCCGATGCCTGCGGACTCCGTCACCGTCACGATGCCGGTGTAGAGGCCGCCGATGACCAGCACGAACAGGATCATCATGGGCCAGATGTCCTTCAGGCCCGCGATCCGCTCACCCCAGCCGTAGCGCTGCGCGGGCGGCGCCTCGCCCGGGTTGCGCTTCACATAGATGACCACGGTGGCGACGTAGAAGAGGACGCTCAGCAGCCCCGGCACGATGCCCGCGACGAAGAGAAGCCCGATCGAGGACTCCGTCAGGATGCCGTAGATGACGAGGATGATGCTGGGCGGGATCATCACCGCGAGCGTTCCCGCCGACGCGATGGTGCCGACCGCGAGGCGCGGCGAATAGCCGTGGCGGATCAGTTCCGGCGTGACCGACTGCGACATGGCGGCGGTCGAGGCGGTCGAGGAGCCCGACACCGCGCCGAGGCCGGCGGCGGTGAAGATGCCCGCGATGGCGAGCCCGCCGGGGAAGTGCGCCACCCACTTGTTCGCCGTGTTGAACAGCAGCGTGGTGATGCGGCTGCTCGCCAGAAGCTCCGCCATCAGCACGAAGAGCGGGATCGCCGTCAGCAGCCACGAGGCCGTCGTGCGATAGGGGGCGGTGGCCATCAGACCCATCAGCGCGCCCTCGCCGCCGACGAGCCAGAGGCCCACCGCGCCCGAGATGCCGAGCGTGAAGGCGACCGGCACGCCCATCAGGAAGAGCACGGCCATGAGGATCAGGATGCCGGTGACGATCATGCGTGGGCGTCTCCCGCGCGGGCGGGGGAGACGAGGGCCAGCACGTCCTGCACCGCCGACAGCAGGAGCCGCAGCGACAGGGCGCCCGCGCCGACCGGCACGATGATGAGCGCGGTCGCGAGCGGCAGGCGGATCTCGTGCGAGACCTCGTAGCCCAGCGACTGGGCGAAGACGACCTCGCTCCAGCCCGTGTAGGCGACGAGCGCCCAGAACCCCATGGAAAGCAGTGCGATCACCGCGTCGAGCGCATGTTTCGCGCGTCCCGAGGCAAGCCGGTAGAGCACGATCACGCGGACATGGCCATCCACGGTCTGCACATAGGCGAGCGCAAGGAAGACCATCAGCGGCATGATGTAGGCCTCGGTGATCGCCACGATCTCGCCCGCCGGGCTGTTGAAGGCGAAGCGGGCGGTCACCTGCACGACCACCATGCCCAGCAGGATCAGGAGCGCGATCCGCGCGATGCCGAGCAGCAGCCGTTCGGCACGGCCGAGCCAGAGGTCCGGCCCGGCAAGCGGGCGGCCCGGAGCGGGGCGGCCCGAAGCCGCCCCGTCATGCGTGTCAGCCGGTCCCATGGGGCGCGCGGCCTCAGTTCTTGCTGACGCCGGCGATCGCCTTGCGGAAATAGGCGAGCGTTTCCTCGCCCGGCAGGCCGCGGCCCTTCATGTCCGCCGCCCAGGTGTCGAACAGCGGCGCAAGACGCGCCTGCACCTTCGCCTGCTCGGCCTCCGGCAGCGTGATGATCTCGACGCCCGCGGCCTTGTAGCCTTCCATCAGCTCGGCATCGCCGTCGTCGAAGATCTTGCCCATGCGCTCGCGCGTTTCGCGGTTGGCCTGCTCGAACGCGGCCTTCACGTCGTCGGGCAGGCCCTTCCAGACCTCGAGGTTCATCACATAGGGCGCATAGAACACCGACACGTTGAAGCCCAGCGTGTAGAACTTCGCGACCTCCGGCAGCCGGTAGGACTTCGCCGCCGAGGACGGGAAGATCGCGCCGTCCACGGTGCCGAGCTGGATCGCCTGGTAGGTCTCCGGGCTCGGGATGTTGAGCGGCACGCCGCCCAGCAGCTTGACCGCCTCGTTCTGGTAGCCGCCCGCTGTCTTGAGCTTCATTCCCTCGAGGTCCGCGAGGGAGCGCACGGCCTTGTCGCGCGTGAACACGTTGTAGGTCGTGGTCATCACGCCCCACAGCGGATAGACGCCGTTGCGGAGGTAGTCGTTCTCCAGGATCGCCGTGTTCATGATCGTGTCGTAGTAGGCGAGCGTGCCCACGTAGGACTTGTCGAACAGACCCGGCAGATTGTGCACCGTGCTGAGCGGCATCCGCCCCTCGTTGAAGGTCGGCGGGACATAGGTGATCTCGGCCACCTTGCGCTGGGCGAGCGCCAGCATGTCCGACAGCTTGCCCAGCTGCTGCGCGCCGTAATACTCGAACTGGACCTTTCCGCCGGTCAGCTCGGTCACCCGCTCCATCCACCATTTCGTGCCCTGGTTGGCGATGTTGTGGTTGGGCGGGAACGAGTCCGCGACCTTGAGCGTGATCGTCTCGGCGTGCGCGGCCCCGGCGGCGAGCATCGCCAACCCGGTCGCCGCGCCCACGAGCGCCGCGACGGTCTGCCTGAATGCGAATGTCATCTTTTCCTCCCCGATGCCGGCGCGCCGCCGCCCTTGTGTGTGGCCGGGCGGTTGCCGCGCGCTTGCGGCGTTCTCATGGACTGAGATAGTTCGTTGCTTAATCCACAATGGCGGATATGATTTCCACATACGGAATAATCCGAGTCAAGAAAACAATCCGTGCCAGCCCGCGGAACGGGGATACGCCCAGGGAGATCGTGACATGCCGAACGACGCCGCAACCGCCAGCGCGGACTTCAAGCCGTTTCGCGGGGTGAAGGTTCTCGACTTCAGCCTCGGTATGGCGGGACCGAACTGCGGCATGCAGTTCGCGCAGTTCGGGGCGGACGTGATCAAGATCGAGCCGCCGCAGGGCGACTGGTCGCGCACTCTGGGCACCAACATGGACGGGCACACGCCGCTGTCGGCGACGGTGAACCGCGGCAAGCGCTCCATCGCGCTCGACCTCAAGAACGGGCAAGCGCAGAAGCTCGTCCAGCGGATGGCGGAAGACGCCGACGTGGTGATCGAGAGCTTCCGTCCCGGCGTCGCCGACCGGCTGGGCTTCGGGTACGGCACGCTCAGCGCGATCAATCCCGGCCTCGTCTATGTCTCGGTCAGCGGGTTCGGCCAGACCGGGCCGTACGCGAAGGTCGCCTCCACCGACACCGTTGCGCAGGCCTATCCCGGCATGATGTGGCACACCCGCGACATGGAGGGCCGGCCCATGAAGATCGGCTTCTTCGTGATCGACGCGGCGGCCTCGCTCTATGCCTTCCAGGCCGCGGCGGCCGCGCTCTATGCGCGCCGCGGGGGTGACGCCGGCCGGCACCTCGACATCAGCCTCATGGGCGCGGCTGCGGCTCTTCAGTCGCCCAAGGTCACGGAATATTCGGTGGAGAAAGGGGCGACGCTGCCGGTGAACGTGCCCGCCGGGAATTACGAGACGGCGGACGGGTGGGTCGCCATCACGCTGATGCGCGAGGAGCAGTTCCACAAGATCTGCAAGGTGCTGGGCGTGCCGGAATTGCCGTCGGACGCGCGCTTCGACAGCTTCCGGAACCGCGGCCTCAACTCGCGGGCGCTGCGGGCGATCCTCGACCCGATCGTGAAGACGCGCCCGACGGCGGAATGGGTCGAGGCGCTGAAGGAGGCCGACGTGCTGTGCGCGCCGATCAACACCATCGGGGACTGGCTGGAGGACGAGCATGTCAAGGCCACGGGCGCGGCAACCTGGTACGAGCATCCGGGCCTTGGGCAGGTGGCGATGTCGGTGCTGCCGGGCCTCGCGCCCGGCGACAGCGCCTGCACGGCGGTCGCGCCGGGCGTCGCCCAGCACGCCGCCGACATCCTCGCCGAGCATGGCTATGACGCCGCCGGCATCGAGGCGTTGCGCGCCGCCGGCGCCTTCGGTTGAGGCGCGGCAGCGCCGCCGCACACCCCATCTTCGTCCGCCATCCAGGAGAGCAGAATGACCGAGACGCCGCTTGCGCCCGGAACCGAATTTCGCAGCTACGGCCGCACCATCACCGAGACCGATCTCGTCAATTTCACCGGCCTTGCCGGCCTGAAGCTGCCGATCTTCATCGACGACGACTACGCCACGAACCGCGGCCCCTACGGCGGGCGGATCGTGCCGGGCTTCCTGACGGCGTCGCTGACGGCGGGCATGATGGAATCGGTTCTGGGGTCGCGCATCCGGGCGGGCCTCGGCTTCGACAAGTTCCGCTTCACCGCGCTTGTGCGCCCCGGCGACACCGTCCATGCCCGCTTCCGTGTCGAGAGCGTGCGCGCCACCAAGTCCGGAACCGACGACGTGGTCGTGCTGTCGATCCGCGCCTTCAACCAGCGCGACGAGCAGGTGCTGGAGTTCCTGGCGACCGTCCTGATGTCGCGCGAAGCGTGAACCGGCACCGGTACGCCCGGCATTGTGGCCGCCGGGATAATCGCGCAGTCTGAGGGCTGGGAAAAAGGCCGCGCCCCGTGCGGATTGTGGCGTTCTGCCGGGCCGGCGCCTGTAGCGGAGGCGCCATGCAATCCGACGCGTCACCAGGAGAGCCGCCGTCCGACGGCACGCTGCCGGTCGCGGCGTTCGAGCATCTGACCGGCCCCTCGCGCGGGTCCGTGACCTGGGCCGGCGAGCCCGAACTCGCGGTCGTCCTCGGCGCCAACGGCAGGATCCGCCTGACCGCCCGCCCCGCAGCCTCCGAAGCGGCGGGGGCGGTGGCGCGCCTGCGCCGGGTGGACGGAACCTACGAGGTGGTCGCGGGCGAGGGGCAGCCGCTCTGGGTCAATGGCAGCCCGGCCGAACGCCAGAGGCTGCGCCACCGCGACATGATCGAGTTCGGCGAAGCGGGGCCGATCTCGCGCGTCTTCCTCTGTCACGACGGCCAGATGCTGCGGCCGGGCGTGGCGACGGTCCTCAGCGACGCGGCGGCCTATGTCCGGGCGAGCCGCAAGCCGATCGCAAAGCGCCTTCTGCTGGCCCTGATGCAGGTGCAGCGGCGGCTGGCGCGGGAGACCACCTGGCTGTTCCGCATCGGGGTGATCGTCGCGCTGGTCGCGCTGGGACTCTTCGCCTACCAGCAGAGCCGGATCAACGCCCTGCTCCGGCAGCAGATCGAGACCGGCAGCGCGCAGCTTCAGGCATTCTCACGGCTGCTCGCGCGGACCAGCGAGGAGGCCCTGACGCCCGCCGATCTCGATGCCCTGCGCGAGGCGCTGGCGCAGCGCATGGCGACGACGAGCGAGCGGGTCACGGAGCTTGAGCGCCGCTCCACCGCGATCGGCCGGGTGATCGCCGAGGCCTCCCCATCGGTGATCTTCCTCCAGGGGGCCTACGGGTTCCGCGACGCGGAGAGCGGCCGGATGCTGCGCCACCTGCTTGGCCCCGACGGCAAGCCCGCGGTCCTGCCGGGCGGCTTTCCGCTGTTGTCGCTCGAGGGCGACGGGCCGGTGGCGGAGCGCCAGTTTCTCGGCACAGGCTTCGCGGTGGAGGATGGCGCGCTCATCGTCACCAGCCGCCATGTCGGCGAGCCCTGGGGGCAGGACGTCAATGTGGCCGCCATGGGGGGGAAGGGACTCGAACCCGCGATGCTCCGGTTCGTCGCCTATCTGCCGGGTGCCGCGGATGCGATTCCCGTCGCCATGGCCGCGGCGAGCGACGAGGCCGACCTTGCGATCCTGCGCCTGGAGGAGGGGGCGCGCGCGGCGAAGGGCCTGCGCCTGGCCGAAGAGCCGCCGGACCCGGGCGACGAGGTCATCGTGCTGGGCTACCCGACGGGATTGCGCACGCTTCTCGCCCAGGCCGGCGACGCGTTCATCGAACAGCTCGAAGCCGAGCAGGAACTCGACTTCTGGCGCGTGGCGGAGAAGCTGGCCGAGACCGGCCGCATCATGCCGCTGGCCAGCCGCGGGATCGTCGGGCGGACCTCGCGCGCGTTCGTCGTGTACGATGCCGAGACGACCTATGGCGGCTCCGGCGGACCCGTTCTCGACGTCGAGGGCGCGGTCGTGGCCGTGAACACGGCGATCCTGCCGGAATACGGCGGCTCCAACCTCGGCGTGCCCGCCGCGAAGGTGCGCGCGCTGATCGAGGGGCTGAAGGCCTATTAGCCGGTCCGGCGCCGGCGGATGGGCGGTCTCAGACGCTCAGCCGGGCGGCGCGGGTCGGTCTGCGCGGCTTCAGCTCGTCGGAACCGACCAGCCGGTGCAGACGCTGGCGGCCGAAGCCCTTGATGTCGGCGAGCCCGATTTCCTCGGTATGCAGGCCGGGCGGCAGGCGCGTCCGCGTCTCGTCGCACAGCACGATCTCCATCGGCTCGGCCTGCGCCTCCAGCCGCGCGGCCAGGTTCACGCCCGGCCCGAAGACGTCGTAGACATATTTCTGGATGCCGACGATGGAGCCGACGACCGGCCCGGTCGCCACGCCGATGCGGCCCAGCCACTGGTGCTGGTGGGTCTCGTTGCGCCGCTCGAGGAAATGCCGCATCCGCAGGGCGACGCCCGCGATGTTGGCGGCGTGGTCGGGCGTTTCCTCCGGCATGCCGGAAACCGCGAGATAGGCGTCGCCGATGGTCTTCAGCCGCTCGCAGCCGAACTGCTCCACGATCCGGTCGAAGGCGGTGAAGATGTCGTTCAGCTCCTGGATCAGGGCGGGCGGGTCGGCGGTCACGGCCATGTCGGTGAAGCCCACGAAGTCGAGCATCAGGATCGTGACATTGTCGTACCGGCGCGGCGTCGTGACGCCGAACTGGCGCCATTCCTCGTAGACGGTCTTGGGCATGATGTTCAGCAGCACGCGCTCGACCCGTTCCTTCTCCTTGCGCAGGTCGCGGTTCTGCTTCTCCACCATCGAGGAATAGGACTGGATCATGTATTCCAGTTCCCGCAGCTTGGAGACGTTCTGGCACTCGACCAGCAGGACGGCGCCGCCGTCGCGCGCCTCCTCGGTGACCTGGGCGGCGACGCTCATCCGCTTGCGCCCGGCCTGGATTTCCGTCTCGAAGGCGTAGGGGCGTCCAGCGGCGAGGCGCTTGGCCATCCGCTCCGGATCGAGGCCCGAGAGCAGACCGGGCAGGTGCGCGGCGGCCGCGCCGTCGAGGCCGAACCAGTCCCTGAAGCGGGAGTTCGCGAAGACGACGCGCAAGTCTCCCGGCTCGGCGACGGCGAGGCCGACACCGACAGAGTCGAGCAGCAGCGTGTGCAGGCGCTCCATGTCCATGGGATCGGCCTCCGGTCAGGGGGTGTCGCGGGCGACGACAACGAGGGGGCGGCGGCGCACGAATTCGCCCAGGACCGTCTCGATGTCGTCGTCGTCGAGGTCGAAGTCTTCCAGCGTCTCGCGCAGCAGGACGGCCATCTCGTCGAAGGCTTCCCCGCTGATGCCGAGCCGGGCATGGACCCGGCGCAGCGTCTCGTCGTTGAAGCTTGCCGGGCCGCCCATCATCGAGGCGAAGAACTTCGTCTGGTGGTCGATCAGGCGGGCCATGTCGATGTCTTCGAAATAGGGCGCGAGCAGATCGTTCTCGCCGACGCGGTCATAGAAGCTCATGACCATGCGGCTGACGCGGCCGAAGCCGCCGCAGCGCTCGAAGACGCCGGGGCCTGCGGGGGGTGTGTGTGCGGTCGCGTTCATGGCGGGGATCTCCTTATCGGGACAGGGCCGCCGCGGGCTCGTCCCGCAGCAGCGTCAGCACGTCGTTCAGCACCAGGCGCGGGTCGAGGAAGTCGGCGCTGTAGATGTTGCGGACCTGGCCGCGCGGGTCGATCAGCATCACCCGCAGCAGGTGGCTGTAGGGTCCGAACGGGTCTGCCGGGTCGGCCTTCGCCATCACCGGCTGGTCGTAGGCGTCGAGCACCGGGGCGATTGCGTCCCCGTCCGGCGCGGTCAGGAACAGCCAGCGCGGCGGCCTCGTGTCGTCGGCGCGCAGATGGCGCGCGTATTCGCCCATGCGGGCCGGCGTGTCGTGGGCCGGGTCGAAGCTGACCGAGATCAGTTGCAGCTTGCCCGCCGCCTCCGGCATCTCGCCCGCCAGCGCCTGAAGGTCCGCCATGCGCATGGCCGCGACCGGGCAGATGTCGCCGCAGCGGGTGTACATGAAGGCCATCACCGTCATCCGCCCCCGGAACAGCCGGGCGAGATGATGCGCCGCGCCGAACTCGTCCAGCAGGACGGCATCGGCGGCCTCCCGGATGCGCGGCAGGGAATAGGTGCCGGGGGCGGCGAGGGCGAAGGCGTAGCCGTCGGCGGGACCCGTGACGGTGTGCGTGGGGGACGCGGCCTCGTCGTGGGCCAGGGCGGGCGCTGCCAGCAGGAGCGTGGCGAGGGCCGCCACCAGGGGTGCATTGCGGGTCATGGTCCTTGTCCTCGGAAGGGGCGGTTGCGCGGGGCCGCGGACGGGCGCGGCGCCGCGCGCGGCTGCCGGAGGTCAGCTTCCGTAGAGGGCGCGGGAGCCGAACCGCATCAGGTGCGGACGGCCCAGCCCCTCGGCCAGGAAGTCGATCTCGAAGCGGGGCACGAGTTCCTTTCCGGTCCAGTCGTAGGCCTTCAGGAACTGCTCGTTGTCCGCGCCCGTCTTGTCCCAGTTCGCGAGCAGCGAGCTGGTGTAGTAGACGCGGTCGCCGTCCCAGCTTTGCGAGACCATGTTCACCTGCGCGCCGATCTTCTTCTCGTGGATCAGCTTCGGGGCGAACGGGTCGGTGACGTCGTAGATGCGCGTCATGCCGTCCATGAAGCTGTCGACGAACAGCGTGCTGTCGTCGGCGCTGAGGCTGATGTCGACCGGCAGCGGCATCTTGGACGGGTCGCCCACCTCGCCGACCTTCCGGGCGTGCCATTCCTGGTTCTCGTCCTCGTGGATCAGCCAGATCTCGGAGGTGAGCGCCGTCGTGGTGAAGGCGTAATTGTTGTTCTCGCCCCAGGCCCAGCGGATCTCGAGGGGGACGCCCGGCACCTCGAACACCTTGCGCGGCGTGCGGGCATGGAAGTCCCACAGCACCATGGTGCCGCCGAACGCCTTCATCGCCTCGGGATCGTTCACCACCTCGCCCAGGGGGCGCATGTAATTGTCGAGCCCGGTGAAGGAGGAGGTGAGCATCACGTTCCGGCGCGGCAGCACGCGCGCGTCGTAGCCGTAGCCGTCGGCCTTCGCGGCATTCTCGGCGCCGCGCGGCTCCTCCGCCGTCGGCATCCAGTGCGTCGCGATGTATTCGCCGTCGTTGGTGTATTCGACGAGGCCGGTCCGGCCGGTGCCATCCTTGTTGGACAGGCCGGAGATCATCATGCGCCCGGGCAGGGCGTATGCGCCGTGCGGGCCGGCGACGCCGCCGCTCTTCTCCACGAAGTCGTCGATGGTGCGCACGAGCTTCGGGTTCGCCGGATCGGTCGCGATGTCGAAGATCCAGATCATGCTGGTGTCGAGGCCCTGCACCCAGAAGTGCCGGCGGTCGTCGGTCAGGCCGCCGTGGTGGGCCTCGTGCTGGCCGCCGACGGAGTCGACGTCGATCACCTGCCCGAAGGTCGGCGAGCCGGACCGCACGTCCACCGTGACGACCTTGTCGGAGCCGTCGCCGACCCCGTCCATGCCGAGCGTCCAGACATAGACGAACTCTTCCTCGCCGGTGATCTTGGCCATGTAGGGGGACTGGCAGGTCTCGTCGGCCAGGGCCGGGGCGGCGGCCGACGCCGCGAGCGCTGCCGCGGAGACGGTGGCGAAAAGCCATGCATGTGCGTGCGTGCGGAACATCGTGTGCCTCCATGCGCGAAAGTGGAACCGGTGCATCTGCGGTGGCGCTTGCCTCCGCGATCGCATGCCGACCCTAGACGCCGCCGCGCGCGCCCGCTTGAAGGAGGTCTGGAGATGTCTTGGAGAAGCGATGGATTCACGCGATACTGACCGGTCAAGGAGGCGCCGGACTGGTCATGATCTTCGCCTTCGCCGATTGCACGCTCGACACCGCGCTGTTCGAACTGCGCCGCGCGGGGGAGATCGTGCCGGTCGAGCCGCAGGTATTCGAGCTTCTGGCCCTGCTGGTGCGCGAACGCGGGCGCGTCGTTACCAAGGACGAGATCCTCGACGAGGTCTGGCACGGACGCATCGTATCCGAGGCGGCGCTGAGCAGCCGGATCAAGGCCGCGCGGAGAGCGATCGGGGACGATGGCGGCGCCCAGCGGCTGATCCGCACCGTGCACCGGCGGGGTTTCCGTTTCATCGCAGAGGCTCGGGAGGACTTGGCCGCAAGCCCGCCGTGCGCGGGCATTCCCGCTGCGCCGCCCGCCACGGCCCCGGGACCGCCGGGCGGAGAGACGGCGTACTCCGCCGATCCGGCCCGCGCGGCCGAGGCTTTCGCGCAGCCCTTGCTGGATCGGCCCGCCATCGCGGTCCTGCCGTTTTCCGACGCGACCGGGGACGGGCAGGAGACCTATCTCGCCGACGGCCTGACGGACGAGGTGATCGCCGCCCTGTCCGCCTGGCGGGTGTTTCCGGTCATCTCGCGCAACACGGCCTTCCGCTTCCGCGGCGCGGGCCAGACGGCGCAGGAGGCCGGCAGTGCCACCGGCGCGCGGTACCTCGTTACGGGGCGCCTCGTCCGCGACGGTCCGCGGGTCCGGCTCTGGGCGGCGCTCATCGACGCGGCGGAGGACCGCCAGCTCTGGAGCGGACGCTTCAACCGCTCCGCCGACGAGATCTTCGACATGGAGGAGGAACTGGCTGCCGAGGTGGTAAGCGTTCTGGAACCCGAAATGCACAATGCGGAGTTCCAGCGCGTGATGCGCAAGCGGCCGGAAAACATGACGGCCTGGGACCTTGCGATGCGGGCCGCCTGGCATGTCAACCGGATGACACCGGCCGATCTCGACGCGGCCGAGGACCTTGCGCGGCGGGCGCTCGACCTCGATCCGGCCTGGAGCTATCCGCACGCGCTGATCGCCGTCGCCGCCTTCCAGCGGGCGATGCGGGCATGGTCGGGCGCGGCGGCGGAAACGGCGTTCGTCGAGACCCTGGCCGAGGCGCAGCGGGCGCTGGAGGTCGACCGCAATCTCTGGATGGCGCATGCGCTGGCCGGTGTCGGCGAGTTGTGGACCCACCGTCACTACGAGCGCGCGCTGGACCATGTCTGCAGGGCGATCCAGCTCAACCCCAGCGCGGCGTGGTGCTATCACTTCTGCGGTTGCATCTCGGGCTTCGCGGGCGACCTGGAGACCGCCGCCACGCACGGGGCCCGCGTTTTCCGGGTAGATCCCGCCTATCCCTATACCGCCGTCGTGGAGGCGGACCTGTCCCTCTGGTCGATGCTGTCGGACGACCTCGACGGCGCGGTCCGGCATATCGAGCGTGCGCTGGAATGGGATCCCGACTATGGGCGCGGCTGGCAGCGGTACGTTGCGCTTCACGGCCTGCGGGGCGACCGCGAGAGCAGCAGCCGGGGCATTGCCCGCCTGCGCGAACTGAAGCAGCCGATCAACCGCGACTACATCGCCTCCACCTATCCCTTCCGCAAGCCCGAGCACGCAGCCCTCTTCTTCACCGGCCTGCGCAAGGCGGGGGTCAACGTCTGACGCCTGCTGCGGGCGCGAGGCGGCCACGCGCTCCGCCGCGGGGCCTCTCGCCGCAGGATGCGCTTGCAGGCCTGCCGGGCGGGAGCTGCGTCAGCCGTCGAAAAGGCCGCCGAAGATGTCCGCGAAAGCGTCGCGCAGTGCGTAGACGATGGCCGAAAGGACCAGCGCACCGGCGATCAGCATGACCGTGTAGGTGAAGAGCTGGATGCCGACGGCGAGACCTCCGAGCGCGATGCCGGAAACTGCCGCGGCCCTGCGCTCGTGCCGGATCAGCGCGGCAACGCCAAGTACGATTGCAAGGCCCGCGAGCACGCCGACCCCGATCTCGAGATAGTCGTCGATGTCAAGGGCGCGGGCCACGGGCTCGGGTTGCGGTTGCCCGGCGACGGAGCGGGCCGCGGACCTGGCGATCTCGGCGGCGAGTTCGCCGATGGTTACGCCCGCCGGCGGGTGCGGAGCGAACGGCCCCGCCCAGAAGACGACAAGCGTCGCGATCAGCGCGGCTGCGCCCGTGGCGAAACCGAGCCACCCGACGGTGGCCCGCTGTGCCTGTGCGGCTGCTGTCATGTCCGCGCCTTCCGCTGTCTCTCGATGTGCTTGCCGGATGCTAGGGCCGCCGGGTTACCTGCGCGTTACCTTGCGCGGTCCGGGCCGGGGTCTGGTGAAGGCAGATCCGGCCGGAATTGCCTAAAAAGAAGCCGTATAAAGATGTGGCGAATTTTTAGGCGCAATTGATGCGGCCTGCATGAATGCACCGCAAATAAACAAAAAATGTGCAGGTTCAGGCGGTTGTCCATGTATTGCTGCAACGCAAAAAAGATCGTTCGCGGCCAAGGATTTAAATCGGGAGCTTGCAGGACGGTTAACGGCTGGCACGCTGCTTGCGATTTCCCTCCCCGGCCCGGTCCATCGCGGGCGGCAAGAGGGGATAGAAGAATGACCATCTGGAAGGGTTCACGAGGGATCATGGGCGCGGCGCTGGCGCTGGGGATGACGTTCGCATCCGCACACCACGCTTCGGCCCAGGACACGATCAAGGTCGGCATCCTGCACTCGCTCTCCGGCACCATGGCGATCTCGGAGACGACGTTGAAGGACGTCATGCTCATGCTCATCGAGGAGCAGAACAAGAAGGGCGGCGTGCTCGGCAAGCAGCTCGAGGCGGTGGTCGTCGACCCGGCCTCCGACTGGCCGCTGTTCGCGGAGAAGGCGCGCGAACTGATCGCGCAGGAGAAGGTCGCGGCGGTGTTCGGCTGCTGGACGTCGGTCAGCCGCAAGTCGGTGCTGCCGGTGTTCGAGGAGCTGAACTCGATCCTGTTCTATCCGGTCCAGTACGAGGGCGAGGAATCCTCGCGCAACGTGTTCTACACGGGTGCGGCGCCGAACCAGCAGGCGATCCCGGCGGTCGACTACCTGGCCGAGACGGAGGGCGTGGAGCGCTGGGTGCTGGCGGGCACCGACTATGTCTATCCGCGCACGACGAACAAGATCCTCGAGACCTATCTCAAGGAAGAGCTTGGCGTCGCGCCCGAGGACATCATGATCAACTACACGCCGTTCGGACATTCCGACTGGCAGTCGATCGTGGCGGAAATCAAGCAGTTCGGCTCGGCCGGCAAGAAGACGGCGGTGGTCTCGACCATCAACGGCGACGCCAACGTGCCCTTCTACAAGGAGCTTGCGAACCAGGGCATCGCCGCGACGGACATCCCGGTCGTCGCCTTCTCGGTCGGCGAGGAGGAGCTTGCGGGCATCGACACCGGCCCGCTGGTCGGCCACCTGGCGGCGTGGAACTATTTCATGAGCGTGGACACGCCCGAGAACGCCGAATTCATCGAGAAGTGGCAGGCGTTCATCGGCAATGCCGACCGCGTGACCAACGACCCGATGGAAGCCCACTACATCGGCTTCAACATGTGGGTGAAGGCGGTCGAGGCGGCGGGCACGATCGATGCCGACGCGGTGATCGACGCGCTGCCGGGCACGGCGGTGCCGAACCTCACGGGCGGCTATTCCGCGATGATGCCGAACCATCACATCACCAAGCCGGTGCTGATCGGCGAGATCCAGGACGACGGCCAGTTCTCCGTCGTGTGGGAGACGCCGGGCCTCGTGATG